>NCFD01000210.1 GCA_002281005.1 Acidocella sp. 35-58-6
GTAGTGGTGCCGTCGTTTGGGGTGATCCCTGCGGGGTTTACGCCTGAGGCGGTGGTACTGGCGGTGAAGCCGCAGATGGCGGCGGAGGCGTTACCGGCTTACGGGAGGTTTGCCGGGCGGGCGGTGTTTATCTCGATTATGGCCGGCAAGACGATGCGGGCGGTTGAGCATATGCTGGGTACCAAGGCCTCAATCATCCGGGCGATGCCCAACACGCCAGCGGCGGTGCGGCAGGGGTTTACGGTAGCGGTGGCAGGCTCGCATGTTTCGGCGACGCAGCGAAAACTGGGGGAGCGGCTGCTCTCGGCAATTGGGCAGGTTACCTGGACTGACGATGAAGCGCTGCTGGACCCGGTGACGGCGATTTCAGGCGGCGGCCCAGCTTATGTGTTTTTGCTGACCGAGTTAATGGAGCAGGCGGCGCTGGCGCAGGGAATTCCCCCAGCCATGGCGCGGGCAATGGCACGTCAAACGGTGATTGGCTCAGGCGCATTGCTGGCGGCCAGCACCGAGGATGCAGCGGCACTCAGAACCGCGGTGACCTCGCCGGGGGGGACGACCGAGCGGGCGCTGGCAGTGTTGCGCGATGACAACGCCTGGCCGAAATCATTTGCTGAAGCGATCGCTGCAGCGACAGAGCGCTCCCGGGAGCTGAGCGATTGATAGACACGCTAGTGTCACGTTGCTAAGACCAGCGCGCTCTTACCTTCCCGCCTTTTGGTCTAACCCGGAAAGCCAATCATGAAAATTGTCGCCTGCAACAGCAACCGCCCCCTGGCCGAGGCTGTCGCCGCCGCGCTGAACCTGCCGCTGACCAAGGCATCGGTACGCCGGTTCGCGGATATGGAGATTTTTGTTGAGATTCATGAGAATGTTCGCGGCGAGGACGTGTTTGTTATTCAGTCCACCTCGTATCCGGCCAATGATAATTTGATGGAACTGCTGATCACGCTGGATGCGCTGCGGCGTGGCTCGGCCCGGCGGGTGACGGCGGTGATCCCGTATTTTGGTTATGCGCGGCAGGACCGCAAATCGGGCCCGCGCACGCCGATTTCAGCCAAGCTGGTGGCGAATTTGATCACTGAAGCCGGCGCCAACCGGGTGCTGACGATGGATTTGCATGCAGGGCAAATTCAAGGGTTTTTCGATATTCCGGTGGATAATTTATATGCCGCGCCGTTGTTTTCGCGCGACGTGCAGGAACGGTTTGCCAACCGTGAGCCGATGATTGTGAGCCCGGATGTGGGCGGCGTGCTGCGGGCGCGGATTATGGCGCGGCGGTTGAACTGCGATCTTGCGATTATTGATAAGCGCCGCGAGAAGGCGGGCGTTTCAGAGGTAATGAACATCATCGGCGAGGTTGAGGGCCGCGATTGCATTCTGATTGACGACATTGTGGATTCCGGTGGCACCTTGTGCAACGCGGCTGAGGCTCTGCTGAAAAATGGCGCACGTTCGGCCAGTGTTTACGTAACGCACGGCGTGCTCTCAGGTGGGGCCGTGGCGCGGATCGCGGGGTCGCCGATTGAGATGCTGACAGTCACGGATTCGATTGCCGCAACGGAAGCGGTGCGTTTGGCGCATAATGTGCGCCAGCATAGTATTGCGCCGTTGCTGGCAGAGGCGATGCGCCGCATCTCCGATGAAAGTTCTGTGAGTTCATTGTTCGACTAATCCAACTTCGACTAATCCAACGAGGAGAGCCGTTATGAAGCTGTTTTATTCACCTAACGCATGCTCGATGGCGATCCATATTATTCTGGAAGAAATCGGCAAGCCTTATGAATTGGCGCTGGTAAATTTTGCCGAGGCCGCGCAGTACAAGCCGGAATATCTGGCGGTTAATCCTAAGTCGAAAGTGCCGGCGCTGATGCGCGATGACGGCACGGTGCTTACGGAACTGCCGGCGATTGCCTGGTACCTGGCGAAAACCAACCCGCAGGCAAATTTGTTGCCAAATGACATCGAGAGCGAAGCACGGGTGCTGGAGTTGCTCGAATATATGACCGCAACAGTGCATATGCGGGGCTATACCCGCATATTCCGCACCGCGACGTTTACGCCGACCCCGGCGGACGAGCCGAAGGTGGTGGAGGCGGGCCGTAATATGGTGATCCATGGGTTGCAGATTTTGGAGCCGGTGCTGGGAGATAAGGATTATCTGCTGGGGCAGTATTCAATTGCTGACTGCGGGTTTTTCTACATTGTCTATTGGGCGTCCCGGCGGGCCAATATCCCGCTTAGCCCGGCGCTGCAGGCGTATCTGGACCGGCTGTTGGCCCGCCCGGCGGTGGCACGGATGCTGGCCAGTGAAGGGCTGTGCTGAATGGCGGTGCCGCCGGTACCGTTTTGGTTTTTACGCCATGGCGAGACCGATTATAACGCCCGGGGGCTGAGCCAGGGGGCGCTGGATATCTCCCTGAACGAAAATGGCCGCGCCCAAGCGGAGGCGGCCGCGCCCTTGCTCGTAGGCCGTGGAATTGTGGCGATCTACTCATCACCGATGATTCGTACGCGCGAGACCAGCGACATTTTAAACAAAGCCCTGAATGTGCCGATTATTTATGACGAGGAACTGCGTGAGGTGATCTTTGGTGGCATGGAGGGCAAGCCACTGCACCCCTGGTTCGCCGACTGGATGGCCGGAACCTACACGCCCGAGGGCGCCGAGAGCTTTGCCGAGATTACCGAGCGGGTGCGCGGCGTTTTGACCCGGCTGCTGGCCAGGCCCGGCCCAATATTGATTGTGGCCCATGGCGGGGTGTTCAGGGCGCTGCGGGGGGTGCTGGGGCTTAGCCTGGAGGGGCTGACACCCAACGCGCAGCCGCTATTTTGCATGCCAGACACTCAAGGCTGGACGATTACGCTGGCAACACTTGACGAAGCGCCTGACCGCGCTTAGACCCCGCCCTTCATTAAACAGTCTTTTTTCGGCGGAACTCATGGCGAATATTGCATCAGCGCAGAAGCGCATCCGGCAGACCATCAAGCGTACGGCGCGCAACAAGGCACGCAAGTCGCGCGTGCATGGTGCGATCCGCAAGATCGAGGAAGCCGTGGCTAGCGGCAACAAGGAAGCTGCCACCGCAGCCTTCAAAGCCGGCCAGCCGGAGTTGCAGCGCGCTGTGACCAAAGGCGTACTGAAAGCCAACACGGTTTCCCGTAAGCTATCGCGCCTTTCGGCTAGCGTGAAAGCCATTCACGCCGCCTAAATCGCGGCCCTGCATTGCCTTTAAAAAGGCGTAGGTTTTTCCTCAACTGAGGGCAAAACCTGCGCCTTTTTCTATGGAATTTTTGCAAAAGCTCAATCGCCAGCGACTCGAATTTTATTTAGCGTAAATCCCTCTGATTCTGCTGCTTATTCGCTGAATATCAATGAGTTAGATGAAAAATTATAACCATTGAGTGCTTGCGTCATGGGGATAATTTACCCTACTATGCCCGGCTAACGACACTGTCTGGGCGTCAGGGGTTTCCGAGAAACAC
>NCFD01000211.1 GCA_002281005.1 Acidocella sp. 35-58-6
CGCGCCGGTGACGTGTTCCAGGTGGTCCCCAGCCAGCGTTTTGAAGCACCATTCACCATGCCGCCCTTCGCGCTGTACCGCAGCCTGCGCCGCATCAACCCGGCACCGTTTTTATTCTACCTGGATTTCGGAAATTTCCAGGCGGTCGGCTCATCACCGGAAATCCTGGTGCGGCTGCGGGGTGGCGTTGTTACCATCCGGCCGTTGGCCGGCACCCGCAAACGCGGCGCGGACAAGGCCGAGGATGCCGCCCTTGAAGCTGAATTGCTCGCCGACCCGAAGGAGCGCGCTGAACATTTGATGCTGCTGGATTTAGGCCGCAACGATGTGGGCCGGGTCTCCGAGATCGGCTCGGTGCGGGTGGTGGAAAGCTTCGCCATCGAGCGGTTCTCGCATGTGATGCATATTTCCTCGACGGTTGAGGGTCACATCAAACCAGGGCTGGATGCGCTGGATGCGCTGGTGGCCGGCTTCCCGGCGGGCACGCTCTCGGGTGCGCCAAAAGTGCGGGCGATGGAGATTATCGACGAGTTAGAGCCCTCCCGGCGTGGCTTATATGCTGGTTGCATCGGCTACTTCGCAGCCAACGGCACCATGGATACCTGCATTGGGTTGCGTACGGCGCTCGTAAAAGACGGCACCATGTATGTGCAGGCCGGTGTCGGCGTGGTGGCGGATTCCGACCCCGAAGCCGAATATGCCGAGAGCGTGCAAAAAGCCCGCGCTCTGTTCCGCGCCGCCGAGGATGCCGTGCGCTATGCTGATAAAGGCCGCGTGTTATGATCGTGCTGATTGATAATTACGACAGCTTCACCTTTAATTTGGTGCATTTTCTGGGCGATTTGGGGGCCGCGTGCGTGGTACGCCGCAATGATAAAATCACGCCTGAGCAAGTGCTGGCGATGAACCCGCAAGGCATCGTGCTCTCCCCCGGCCCCTGTACCCCTAACGAAGCCGGCATTTGCCTGGATATGGTCACCGCCGCAGCGGGCAAGGTGCCGCTGCTCGGGGTGTGCCTCGGCCATCAGGCGATCGGCCAGGCGTTTGGCGGTCATGTGATCCGAGCGCCTGAACCGGTGCATGGCAAAACTAGCTCTGTGCATCACGCCAACAGCGATATTTTTGCGGGCCTGCCGGACCCGTTCACCGCCACCCGCTATCATTCCTTGATCGTGGAACGCGCCACCCTGCCGGAAACGCTCGAGGTCACCGCCTGGACCAATGATGGCATTATCATGGGGCTGCGGCATAAACATCTGCCAATTTTTGGCGTGCAGTTTCACCCCGAAAGCATTGCCACCAGCCACGGTCATGAGATTTTGGAGAACTTCCTGAACATCACGCGTGGCAAAAACGCCCCAAAATTGGCCGCATGAGCGCCGGTTTGAAGCCCATATTGGCGCGTCTTGCCCGCGGCGACACCTTAAGCGACACCGAGGCCGAGGCCGCCTTTGGTGTGGTGATGGATGGTGACGCCACCCCAGCACAAATCGGCGGGATGCTGATGGCGATGCGAGTCCGCGGCGAAACCGTCGCTGAACTAACCGGCGCTGTTACCGCCATGCGGGCGCGGATGATCCCCATTACCGCGCCTGCTGATGCCATGGATGTTTGCGGCACCGGCGGCGATGGTGCGGCGAGCTTGAATATTTCCACCGCCGTCTCACTGGTGGTGGCCGCCTGCGGGGTGCCGGTCGCCAAGCATGGCAACCGTGCCCTCTCCTCGCGCTCCGGCGGGGCCGATGTGCTGATCGCGCTCGGCGTTAATATCGAAGCGCCACCCGCCCAACTGGAACAGATTTTACACGATGTCGGCTGCGTGTTTTTGTTTGCGCCCAAGCACCACGCTGCACTGCGGCACGCTGGCCCGGTACGCGCCGAGCTTGGCACCCGCACGATCTTCAACCTTACCGGCCCGATGGCCAACCCAGCCGGCGTCAAACACCAGCTGATCGGCGTGTTCGACCCCAAATGGGCGCGGCCGATGGTGGAAACACTCCAACGGCTCGGCAGCCAAGCCGCCTGGGTGGTGTATGGCAACGGGCTGGATGAGCTGACCTTGGATGGCATTAACCATGTCGTCGCGCTGAAAGACGGTGAAATTTCGGAATTCACCCTGGTTGCCGCCGATGCTGGTTTGGCGTCTGCCCCGCAATCCGCCATTAAGGGCGGCGATGCCGCGGAAAACGCCGCCGCCATGCGAACCATGCTGGATGGCGCCCCCGGTGCCTATCGTGATACGATTTTGTTCAACGCCGCCGCCGCCCTGATGATTGCCGGGAAGGCTCATTCTCTGGCAGAGGGTGTGGCACACGCGGCAACCGCCATTGACAGCGGACGGGCAAAAGCCGTGCTTGCTGCCTTGGTTGCCGCTTCAAATGTAAACCCGGACGTTGCGCCGCGACAGGAACTTGTTTGATGGATGGGCCGATGACGAACGGCGAGGATATTCTCGCTAAAATTTGCGCCGACACGCTGGCTGGCGTTGCCACGCGCAAAACCAGCCATAGCATGGACGATGTGAAGGGGCTGGCGAAGGAAGCCGGCAAGCCACGCGGCTTTGGCCGCGCCCTGATGGATGCAACCGCCGCCGGCCGGCCGGGGTTAATTACCGAAATCAAGAAAGCCTCGCCATCTGGCGGGTTGATCCGGGAAGATTTTGACCCGCAGAGCATCGCCACGGCTTACATGGAAGGTGGCGCTGTATGCCTTTCAGTGCTGACCGACAAAAAGTATTTCCAGGGCTCGCCCGCGCATTTGCAAACCGCCCGGGCCGCCGTGAAGCTACCGGTGATCCGCAAGGATTTCATCCTCGACCCCTGGCAGGTTTATGAATCGCGCGCGATGGGCGCTGACTGCATTTTGCTGATCATGGCGGCACTGACAGATTCTCAGGCACGGGATTTGGAAGAACTGGCCCGCAGCCTGGATATGGACGTGCTGGCCGAGGTGCACGACGAGGCGGAACTGGACCGCGCCTTAGGGCTGCAAACCACGCTGCTGGGCATTAATAACCGCAATCTGAAAACCATGGTCACCACGCTGGAAACCACCGAGCGGTTAGCCAAGCTTGCCCCACCAGATAAATTCCTGGTGTCGGAATCTGGCATTAAAACCCATGACGATATCAAGCGGCTGCAAAATGTCTGCGTGCAGGGGTTTCTGGTTGGTGAGTCGCTGATGCGGCAGACGGATGTGAAGCTGGCCGTGCAGCAATTGCTGGGCACCGCGTGAGCGGCCTCACCCATATCGATGCCGCGGGCAACGCCCGCATGGTGGATGTGTCCGGCAAGGACGAAACCGTGCGTGAAGCCACCGCCAAGGGCCGGGTAAAAATGCTGGCCGAAACGCTGGCGTTGATCAGCACCGGCAGCGCCCCCAAGGGCGATGTGTTGGCAGCGGCACGGCTGGCCGGAATCATGGCGGCGAAAAAAACTTCAGACTTAATT
>NCFD01000212.1 GCA_002281005.1 Acidocella sp. 35-58-6
GCGGGAAAATCAGATCATCACCGCCGCCATGAATGTCAAAAGATTCACCTAAATGCTTCCAACTCATTGCCGAGCATTCGATATGCCAACCTGGCCGGCCCCGGCCCCACGGGCTGTCCCAACCTGGTAAATCGGGGGTTGAAGGTTTCCACAACACAAAATCCCCAGCGTCACGCTTATACGGCGCCACATCCACTCGCGCCCCGGCAATTAAATCTTCCGGCGAACGGCCCGAGAATTTGCCGTAATCAGCGTCGGACTTCACCGCGAATAGCACATGGCCCTCCGCCTCATAAGCATGACCACCGGCGATCAGCCGTTCAATAATCATGATAATCTCGGCGATATGCCCGGTGGCAGTCGGTTCGATATCAGGTGCCAACGCAAATAGCGCCGCCATGTCCGTATGATAATCGATGGTGGTGCGGGCCGTGATTTGCGCGATTGGCTCGCCGCTGGCCGCGGCGCGAGCGTTAATTTTATCATCGATGTCAGTAATATTCCGCACATAGGTCACGCGCGGATACATCCGGCGCAGCAGCCGGGTGAGAATATCAAACACCACCACGTTGCGGGCGTTGCCCAGATGGGCGAGGTCATACACCGTGGGGCCGCACAGATAAGCCCGGACATGCGCCGGGTCGAGCGGGACGAACGCTGTTTTGCTTCGGGTTCGGGTGTTATGCAGGGTCAGTTTTGGCCAAGTGCTCATGCCTGTTTCTGGGTTAGGCTTTGACACAAATCAAGGCGGTGACTCTGCATCGCAGGGCATCCACCGTTGACGGCCTTGCGGAAGTCAGGTAGCTAGTTAATGCAACTGCAAATCATTCTCATTTAGGTTGTTCCGGTGTTCGAGTACTGGCTCCGGTGAATTTAATGCCCAGACTACCAAGCGTACCTGATAAATAAGGCCGGAGATTTTGATGTTTGATACTGTTACCCACCCCGCCAGGCGCAGCAATCTCGCCAGATTCATGGCCGTAGCCGGCCCTGGCATTGTGGTGATGCTGGCGGACACCGATGTGGGCAGCATTATCACCGCTGGGCAGTCCGGGGTCGCATGGGGCTATAAGCTGCTGTTGCTGCAATTTTTGCTCATGCCGATCCTCTATGTTGTTCAGGAACTAACGGTACGGCTGGGTATCCACAGCGGCAAAGGCCATGGCGAGTTGATCCGTGATCATTTTGGCAAGGCCTGGGCTTGGCTTTCGGCCACCGGACTCGCGGTTGCCACCACCGGCGCCATTCTGACCGAGTTTTCAGGAGTCGCGGGGGTCGGGGAGCTTTATGGGGTCCCGCGGGCGGTAAGCGTGGTCCTTTCGGCGGCGTTTTTACTCGTCGTGGTCCTCACTGGGTCGTACCGACGGGTGGAGCGCGTGGCGATTGCGCTCGGGCTGTTCGAGATGGCGTTTTTTGTGGTGGCGTATCTGGCTCACCCAAGCGCCAGCCAAATTTTAACCCAGTCTGTGCAGTTGCAGTTAGGCAATTCGCAGTATGTGTATTTGGTCTCCGCCAATATCGGTGCGGTTATTATGCCGTGGATGGTGTTTTACCAGCAGTCAGCGGTAGCCGATAAACGGCTGACCCCAGCCGACTTGCCCATGGCCAGGCTCGATACCGCGCTCGGTTCAATACTGGCACAGTTGGTTATGGCAGCGGTTTTGATTGCCACCGCCGCGACAATTGGCCTGCATAATCCAACAGCAAGCCTGAACACTGTTGGCGACATGGCTAATGCGCTCATCCCGTTTCTGGGCTCAAATGTTGGCAAGCTGGTATTCAGCGCCGGTGTTATCGGTGCCGGCATGGTGGCCGCCATCGTCTGTTCATTGGCACTGGCATGGGGATTAGGCGAAGTTTCCGGTTACCGGCGGTCTCTGGAGGATCATCCCCTGGAAGCCAAGTGGTTTTACGGCGTTTACGCAGGCTGCTTGCTGGTGGGGGCGGTCACGGTGGTAGCGGTTCCAAATCTGGTGTTCCTGAATATTGCGGTCGAGGTGATGAATGCGCTGCTGCTGCCGATGGTGCTGGGTTTTCTCATCGCGTTAGCTATCTTTGCACTACCGTCGGCGGTGCGCCTGCGCGGCTGGTACAAATGGCTGGTGATTTTCCTGGCCACCCTCACCGCTGGGCTAGGTGTATATGGCGGGATTACGGGAGCTGGCTTATTCTAGGGACATGAAACATGTTCTGCAGCATATCGACGATCATCTTGACGCTTCATTAGCCCATTTATTGGCGCTGTTGCGGATTCCCAGCATCAGCGCCCAGCCTGCCCATGCAGCAGACTGCCGGACCGCTGCCATGTGGGCGCGCGACACCCTGGCCGAGATGGGATTTTCGGCACGTTTATCTGAGACATCCGGTCTGCCGGGCGTGATTGCGCAACACCACGGTGCCGGACCAAACGCGCCGCATGTGCTGTTTTATGGCCACTATGACGTACAACCCGCCGACCCGCTTGAACTTTGGCATTCTGATCCGTTCGATCCCCAAATCATCGACGGCCCACGCGGCAAGCGCATTGTGGGGCGCGGCGCTGTTGATGATAAAGGCCAGGTTATCAGTTTTTTTGAAGCCTGCCGGGCACATCTGGCGGTTAATGGTACATTGCCGGTTCGTCTCACGATTTTGCTCGAAGGTGAGGAAGAATGCGGCAGCCCTTCATTGGCAGAGTTGTTGAACAATGAGCGCGAGACTCTCGCCGCCGATTTTGTCATGGTCGCCGATACCAATATGTGGGATTTCGAGACGCCAGCTATAACGATGTCGCTCCGCGGCCTCGCGGCCACGGAAGTGACGATACACGGTCCGTCGCGCGATCTGCATTCTGGCCTGTATGGAGGCATTGCCTTGAACCCTATTAATGCTCTCACCCGGATTTTAGGTGATTTGCATGACGATCAGGGCGACATCAGAATTCCGGGCTTTTATGATGGCGTGACCCCTGTGCCTGCAGTTCTGGTAAATTCCTGGAGAGGCCTAGGCTTCGATCCTGATAAGTTTTTAGGTGAAGTGGGGCTTCAACATCCTGCTGGCGAACATGGGCAATCACCCCTAGCGCAATTATGGGCCCGACCAACCGCCGATATCAACGGCATTTATGGCGGATATCAGGGCGATGGAACAAAAACGGTGATTCCCGCCGAAGCCACCGCCAAGCTAACATTCCGCCTGGTTCCGGGCCAGGACCCCGCCGCGATCCAGAAACATTTTGAACGCTTCGTTAACGAGCGTCTACGCCCGGATGCCAAGGCCAGCTTTAAGCATTACGGCGCAGCACCTGGGTTTGCCATTAGCTTGGACGCACCCTTTATGCAGGCGGCCCAACATGCGTTGCGCGATGAATTTGGCAAGCCTGCGGCCTTGGTGGGCTGTGGCGCGTCAATACCGATTGTTGAAGCGTTTAAGACGCATTTAGGGCTTGATACGCTTCTGGCTGGCT
>NCFD01000213.1 GCA_002281005.1 Acidocella sp. 35-58-6
GCACGGGCGATGATTTCTGGCCGTTCAGCCTCGGTGTAATAATCTAAATGACAATGAGAATCTATCAACATCAGTTTATTAAGCCACTTTTTCAATGTAACGTGGAAAGATACCAGCCGGCGGCGGCAAGGTGGCACCCTCCACCATCGGGGTTTCCAACGCCGCAATCCGCCGCGCATCAACGGCTACACCCAATTGGTCCAGCAGTACCGCCATGCTATCCGGCATGAAGGCTTGCAACAAAATCCCCACCGTGCGGATCGCCTCCAGCAGCACCCGCAGCACAGTGTTCATGCGCTCCGTATCGGTCTTTTTCAGTGCCCAAGGGGCTTGATGGTCGATGTAGGCATTCGCATTGCGGATCAGCTTCCAGACATCCTCCAGCGCTTCATGGAAGGCTAGCCGGTCCAGCGCGTCGCGCACCTTGTCCGGCAATGCCGCAGCGGTGGCCAGCAGCGCATGGTCAGCCTCATGCAAAGCCCCACGCGGCGGCACCACACTACCAGCGTTTTTGGCAATGAATGAGAGCGTGCGCTGGGCCAAATTGCCCAGATCATTCGCCAATTCCACATTCAGCCGCATGATGAGGGACTTGCGCGAAAAATCCCCATCGCCGCCAAACGGCACTTCACGCAGCAGGAAAAACCGCACCGCATCGAGCCCAAACTCATCCACCAGCGGCCGCACATCGATGAAGTTGCCGAGCGACTTGCTCATCTTCTCGCCCTCAACGGTCCACCAGCCATGCGAGAACACCTTCTTCGGCAGCGGCAGCCCCGCCGCCATCAAAAACGCTGGCCAATACACCGCATGAAACCGGATGATCTCCTTGCCTACCAGATGCACATTGGCCGGCCAGTATTTCTGGAACCGCTCAGCGTTCACATCAGGGTAACCGCAGGCGGTGATGTAATTCACCAGCGCATCGAGCCACACATACATCACATGCGCTGCATCGCCCGGCACCGGAATGCCCCAGGAGAAGCTGGTGCGGCTGACTGATAAATCATTCAACCCGCCCTTCACGAACGAGAGAATTTCATTACGCTTAGCGGTCGGCGCAATAAAGTCAGGATGCGCCTCATAATGCGCTAATAATTTATCCTGAAACGCACTGAGCTTAAAGAAATACGAAGGCTCAACCACCCACTCCACAGCCGCACCCGAGGCGATGGCGACACGCGTGCCATCCGGCTTCAAACTGGTCTCGTCCGCATCGTAAAATGCTTCATCGCGCACCGCGTACCAGCCCTCATAGGCACCCAAATAAATCGCCCCGGCCTCCACCAATTTTTGCCAGATCGCCTGACATGAGCGTTTATGCCGCGCTTCCGTGGTGCGGATGAAATCATCGTTCGAGATGTTCATCCGTTTCGCCATATCGGCAAAATCAGCCGCCACATTGTCAGTAAAGGTCTGCGGGTCAACACCCGCCGCCCGTGCTGCGGATTCCACCTTCTGGCCATGCTCATCGGTCAGCCGCGGTTGAGGTATAAGCGTGGCCCAGATGCGGCGCGCCATTAACGTAATAAATCGGGGTGGTGATGTAAAATGGCTTGCTCATGATCCGTGCAGTTGGCTCAGTGCTACGATGATCGCGGCACGCTTATCTAAATTGAGGTGTTGCACGTCCCGTTCGAGCTTGCCAAATCCCTCCCACAAATCCACCGCCCGCCCCAAGCTCGGCTGGCTGGCCCGCGCCGCTTGGCGGGTGGCGCTGGCGAGGCCGGTGCGCAGCAAATTCATAAAAACCTCATAGCCATCCTCACTACGCGCCACCGCATCTGCCATGGCTTGCGCCCGCGCCGGGGCCAAAGGAGCTGCCAGCGCCTCATCCACCAGCCCGGCTATCGCTACCCCATCCTCAGCGGCCAATGTCAGCGCGGTGCCAATGCTGCCCTCGCTCAACCGCGCCACCCGGGCCGCATCAACGCTGCTCAACTCCGGGGCTTGCTCATGCAGCAATGAAACCACATCACGCTCCGCCAGCGGGCCTAAATTCAATGTTCGGCAACGGCTGCGGATGGTCGGCAGCAAGCGCCCTGGCGCGTGGGATACCAGCAGCAAAATGGCCCGTTGCGGTGGCTCCTCCAGCAGCTTCAGCAGCGCATTGGCGGCGTTGCGGTTCATCTCCTCGGCGCCATCCACAATCACCACCCGCCAACCGCCCTCACCTGGCGTCAGGCGCAGAAATTTCCCCACATCCAGCACCGTATCGATAACAATCTCGCTCTGCATCTTCTTGCGCTTCTCATCAAAGCGCCGCTCGATGGTCAACAAATCTGAATGGGTATTGGCCGCCACCCGCTTGAAGGTGGGGTGACTGACAGGCACCGATAAATCAGCACTGGCCGCCCCCGCCAACAACCAGCGGGCAAACCGGTACGCCAATGTGGCTTTACCAACACCCACTTGCCCGCCAATCAGCCAGGCATGATGCAACCGACCCGACATCGCGGCACTATGCAAAGCTGCCACCGCAGCCTCATGGCCCATAAAAGCCCGATTTTCGCGCGGCGTGGTCACAGCCCCAGCCGCTCCGCAACCAGTGCCGCCACCCTGGCAAACACCGCATCGGCCGCCGCATTGGCATCCACCAGCACGCAACGAGCAGGCTCAGTGAGTGCAATTTCGTGGAACCCAGCGGCAATCCGCGCCATCACCTCAGCCCCCATCAACTCGTAACGGTCCGCCGCGTTACCCCGCGAGGCCAGCCGTTGTTTTGTTGTAGATTCAGAAACTTCTAGAACAAACGTCAAGTCAGGTATTAACCCCACAAGTCCGATCAGCTTTACGATTGCAGCCTTATCAACGCCCAGCCCATAGCCCTGATACGCCATGGTGGAATCATAAAACCGATCACAAATCACCACCGCTCCGCGCGCCAAAGCCGGGTTTATCACCCGCGCCACATGGTCGGCCCGGGCGGCAAAATGCAGCAGCGTATCGGCCAACGGGGTTAATTGTGTCGCCGGGTCAAGCAACAGCCCCCGCACCGCCTCTGCCCCCTGTGTACCGCCCGGCTCGCGGGTGAGCACCACCTCTTGTCCGCTGGTCTGCAACGCCGCCGCCAGCCGCCGCGCCACGGTGGATTTACCCGCCCCCTCGCCGCCTTCAAACGTGATAAAAACGCCTTTCAACGGACGATGATTTCAGGCCCCGCCACACCATCCTGCAGCACCTGTTGCAACGCAGCGTCGGCGTCGGAGACATTCTCATACGGTCCGATGCGCACAGCATACAAAGTACGGTCACCACCAAACACTGGCACGGTGCGCGCGGGCAAGCCACCCAACTGGTTCATCACCCGGTGCGCATCATAGGCCCGGCCAAACCCAGGTATCTGTACAAATAGCGGTCCCGGCGCCGGCGTTGTCACCGTCACCCGGCCCGATAATTGCCCAGGGTCCGTGGCGTTCGCTGCAGTGTCCTGCGGCGTTAAATTCTGTGTGGCGCCGCTCCCCGCTGCCCCAGGTGGCCCCAGGCTCTGCGCGGTAATCCCCGCTTCCGGCGCGGCGCTCATCTTCGGCCCCTGCCCCAACGTTGCATCCAGTGCGGCGGTCTGCTGGCTGTTCAGCACCACCTCAACCTCCACCGGCCCGCTGCTCGGGAACCCCAGCAAACTGGCCACCTTGGGTGTAACTGCCAGCACCCGGCCCGGATCATCCGGCCCGCGCTCATTCACCCGCACATCCATGCTCTCGCCATTTTGCAGGTTGGTCACGGTTACAATGGCAGGTAGTTGCAGCACCGGGCTGGCCGCCGCCAGCGCATCGGGGTCATAGGTTTCATTATTGGCGGTGTAGGGTGAGTCATGGCTGGTAATCACAGTCGCCAAGCCGGTTACGTCGTAGTTGGCAAACGCGCGCGGGTACCGCCATTCGCCTTGCGACTGATAACCATCCCCCACCACAAACTTCGGTGGCTCTGGCGATGGTGGCGGCTGTCGATGCACACACCCGGGTAATACCACAAACAGCCCTATCATTAACCGATTCAGCGTCATGACAACGCCATTCGGCCAAGGGCTCCCACCGCCAATGCATAGAAATCCGAGGGGTTATAACGACGAATCACGCTAAAATTGCGGAACACCAAAAACGCCTGCCCATCGGCGCCATCCGGCATCAGCAATGCCGCCGGCGTCTCATTGCTCATCAACGGCGCCCCCGGCAGACGTTGCACGCCTCGGCTGGTCCAATACCCAATGGTGCGCTGATTTTGCCGGCCGGTCATTGCCGGGTCGATATTTGACGGCACTAAGACGGATTCGCTCGAAGGCTCATCAGGCCGCCATCCGTCTTTCGCCAGATAATTTGCCATCGATGCCAGCGTATCTGCGTCGCTGGACCAGATATCCGGCCGGCCGTCGCCGGAAAATGCCACGGCGGTCGATAAATACACGCTCGGCATGAATTGCGGCTGTCCCATCGCCCCGGCGTAGGAACCGATGAGCTTATCCGCAGGCGCCTGCCCACCCGCGATGATCTTCATGGCCGCAATGGCCTCACCGGCAAAATATGAACTCTCCCGGTCCCAGGCCAGCGTCACCAGCGCATCAATCACGCCAAAATCGCCCTGGGTTTTGCCGAAATTGGTCTCAATCCCCCAAATACCGAGCAACACGCCGGAGGCCACGCCAAACCGGCTGGTTACCGCCGCCAGTAAATTCGACGCCTCAGCCGCCTTAGCCTGCCCGGCGGCCACCCGGGTCTGGTTCAGCACATGCGAACTATAGGTTGCCCAGGTTTCGGTAAATTCCGGCTGATGCTTGTCCAAACGCAGCACATCAGCATTTGGCACCAAAGTCCCGGTGGTTTGGGCAATAATGTCCTGTGGAATACCCGCTGCCGCTGCCCTCGCCTGCAAGCGAGCCACATAATTTGTAAAATCAT
>NCFD01000214.1 GCA_002281005.1 Acidocella sp. 35-58-6
CAAATGTCTCGGGGCCAGGGTCGGTTTTATGTTCAATCCCGTCCAAGGCTGAACCCAAAAATGCTGCAAATGCCAGATACGGATTGCAATCGGCCCCAGCAACCCGGTGTTCGATGCGCGATGCCGCGGGGTCGGCGGTAATCACCCGCACGGCTGCCAGGCGGTTATCGTGCCCCCAGTCGCCATAGGTCGGCGCGTGCACGCCAGGTGCAAATCGCCGGTATGAGTTCGCATGCGGTGCCAGCGTCAGCATGGTATCAGGCATCGCCGCAATCACGCCGCCCAGCGCATGATACAACACATCAGCGGCCCGCGTCGGCGTGCCGACAAATATATTATTCCCCGCTTTATCCAGCACCGACATATGCACATGCATCCCCGAACCCGCCCACTGCCCATAGGGCTTGGCCATGAAGGTGGCGGTAAGGTTGTGCTTGCGCGCCACATGCTTGATGGTGCGTTTGAATAACGTTGCTGAATCCGCCACCCGCAGCGCATCGGTATTATATTTCAGCGTCACCTCAAACTGCCCCGGCCCGCTCTCAGAAACCAGCGTCTCCAGCGTAATTTCCTGGGCCTTCGCGGTCGCCATCATCTCGCGCAATATCGGCTCATAATCATGAATTTCGCCAAGGCCCACAGCATCAATCTGCCAGCCGCGCCAACCGGATTCATCAGCCCCGCGCGGTGCAATCGGCTGGCCGCCGGTATGGCCGGGGTCTACCAGATAAAACTCCAACTCAACACCCAGCGCCGGCGTCAACCCCGCGGCATCGTAACGCTCCAGCACCCGCGCCAACACACCGCGCGGGTCAAGATAAAATATACTACCATCGGCTTCACGCATCGTTAGCAACGCTTGCGAGGCATTGCCCTCGGCCCAGCCCATTCGCGTGATGGAATGCGGCACCGCCACACATAACCCATCGGGGTCGCCGGTATCAAAGGCTATGCCGCCCTCAACGATATCGCGTCCCCAAATATCCAGCAAGAACGCCGAGCGCGGAATCGCAATGCCGGTGCCGAGCAGCGCCTTGGCTTTATCGCGCTGTAACCATTTACCGCGCGGCACGCCGTTGACATCAATGATAAAGGCTTCGATGAATTCACTGTCGGCCATCAAAGCCGCTTTATCAGCCAGCATGGTGCTCAAAGCGCCACCTCTGCCTTCACTTTATCATAGGTTTGTGCTATGGCTTTGCTTAACCGTGCCACCAGCATATCAATCTCGTCAACGGTAATGGTCAGCGGCGGCGAATACACCATGGTATCACGCACCGCCCGCATCATCAAATCGTTTTCAAAACAATAATCCCGGCAGATCATCCCCACCCGGCCACGCTTTTCAAAAAACTTGCGGGTGCGTTTATCGGCGGTCAGCTCAATCGCGCCGATCAACCCCACGCCGCGAATTTCCCCCACCATCGGGTGATCGCCAAGGGCCGCATGTAATTTCTCGCGGATAATAACACCAAGCGCCTCGGCCCGCTCTACTAGCCCCTCACGCGCGATGATATCCAAATTCGCCAGCGCCACCGCACAGGCTACCGGGTGCCCGGAATAGGTAAAGCCATGGTAAAACTCGCCGGTCTCATTAATCAGCACATCGGCAACCCTGTCGTGCAGCATCACCGCCGAGAGCGGAATATACCCTGATGTTATGGCCTTCGCCATCGTCATCATATCCGGCTTGATCCCAAACGTATCGGCGCCAAACATTTTGCCGGTGCGCCCAAACCCGCAAATCACCTCATCGGCAATCAGCAATATATCATGTGCCTTACAAATCCGGTTAATCTCCGGCCAATAGGTTTCAGGCGGAATAATCACCCCACCGGCGCCCTGCAAAGGCTCGCCGATAAAGGCCGCGATATTTTCCGCACCAAGCTCTTTTATTTTTGCTTCCACCTGCAGCGCCGCATAAGTACCAAACTCCGCCGGCGACATCTGTCCGCCATAGCCGTACCAATAAGGCGGCATCACCTGCACAAAGTTCGGCATGTCCCCGGCCTGGCGGTGCATATCCACCATGCCCCCCGCTGAAGCCCCCAAAGTGGTGGAGCCATGATAGCCATATTCCCGGCCAATAATGATTTTTTTGTTGGGCTGGCCTAATGTTTGCCAATATACCCGTGCCATCCTGAGCGCCGTATCCACCGCCTCCGAGCCCGAACAAGCAAAGAACGCATGGTTCAAACCCTCCGGTGCCATTTGCGCCAGCCGCTGTGCCAGCGCCACGGTGGGCGGCGTGGTGGTTTTGAAAAACGTATTATAATACGGCAGCTTCGCCATCTGGGTGGCAGCGGCTTCCACCAACTCACGGCGGCTATAGCCGGCCGCCACGCACCAAAGCCCGGCCATGCCATCGAGGATTTTATGCCCGCTGGCATCGTTCAAAAATATTCCCTCGGCACTGGTAATTACCCGTACTTTGCTCTCATGCAGGGATTTATGGTCGGTGAAGGGGTGCAGATGATACGCAGCATCCAGCCCCTGCCAGTCCACCGATCCGCCAATTTCGTCTAACATTTTATCTCTCCGCTCTGCTTTGAATTCGAACGCGCCGCATCAACCAATGCGGGTCTCAATCAAAAGTCAGATGCGGGGCGGGCTGAAACCAATTCGTGCACATAGAAGCAGCATTTCTGCCTGCAAACTACGCGCAACCGGGGTGGATAACTGTAACATGGCTAGTTTTGTGGCATGGCCATCAAAGCAGTTCAAGGAAATTCTCTCGAATTATCCTTTATCAGGCAATGTCATCAATCGCCGCCGCCAGCTTCAAATCCCGCCTGGTCACGCCGCCCGCATCATGCGTGGTCAGGGTCATCTCAACCCGGTTATACACATTCGACCATTCCGGGTGATGGTCCATCGCCTCCGCCAGCAGCGCCACCTGCGACATGAACGCCCACGCCTGCCGGAAATTCTTGAACTTAAACGAATGCCGGATCGATTTTCCATCCGCCGCCAGCGTCCAGGCGCCGGGCAGGGCGGTTAATTCAGCCGCAGTCAGCCGTTCAACCATAATACATCTCCATCATTTCTGCCGCGCAATCGCCAGCCCCAGCCCAGCCCCCATCAGCAGCCCGCCGCTGATCCGGTTTTGCCAGCGGCCCCGGCGGGATAAAAACACCCGTGCCCGGTGCGCACTGACCACCCAGATACTGTCAATCAGCAGCGCCACCGCCATGAAACTTACCGAGAGCAGCGCAATCTGCGCCGCCATAGCGCCACCCGGCACAATAAACTGCGGGAAAAACGCACTGTAGAAAAACAATGTTTTCGGGTTGGTCAATGAAACCACAAACGCCCGCCCAAATGTCGCGGGCGCTGATTTTGGCGGCACACTGGCACCCAGCGCCACCGGTGGCGTGCGCCACAGCTTGACGCCCAGATAAATCAAATACAGCAC
>NCFD01000215.1 GCA_002281005.1 Acidocella sp. 35-58-6
AGGCCACTCGGAATATCTCGCGGCACCAGCCGGGTTTACGCCCACGCCGGGCATCGCCAGCCCAATATATCATTTACCACCCGCAGCGTTGTTCGCCACCCTGCAGGCCATTGCCCCCACGCTGCCTCACACCTTTGTGCTGGATACCGTCCCGCAAAGCCTGCAAGCCGCTTACGTCATTCGCAGCCCGCAAGCCAATTTCCCCGACATTCTGGAACTCGAAGTCGTCGCGGAACCAAACAATCAATCGAGTGTCATTATCTATTCCCACTCGATATACGGTGAGAGCGATTACGGTAAAAACCACGAGCATATCACAATTTTCCTCAACGCCCTGAACGCGAAAGTAGCCCCTTAATGCGCCGTTCCATGACCAGTTTCATCATTGGCGTCCGCGAAGCCTGGAGCCTTGCCAAACCATATTTTTGGTCCGAGCAGCGCTGGGCAGCACGAGGGCTCTTCCTTGCCATCATTGTGCTAAATTTACTGATGGTGGTCTTTAACGTTGTGCTCACCTACTGGAACCGTGATTTTTTTGATGCGATCCAGAACATGGATTCTCACACCGCCATCCAGTTGCTGTTCCTGTACCTGCCAACGCACGGCTCACTACCAATGCCGGGGCTCGTGGAAATCCTGGTCGTTTATGTGCTCATTGCGGTGTATGCCTTCTACCTCAACCAGATGCTGCAAATTAAATGGCGCCAATGGATCACCCAGCATTTCCTGGAAAATTGGCTTTCCAACAGAGCTTTTTACAATATCAGCCTCAACCCCTCCACCACGATCGGCATCGACAACCCAGACCAGCGTATCGCGGAGGATTTGCGAGACTTCACCACCAACTCGCTCTCGCTCAGCCTGGATTTCATCTCGAATCTCGTCACCTTATTCAGCTTCGTTTTCATCTTGTACGCCATCTCCGGCTCGATCACGCTATTTGGCATTATCATACCCGGTTACATGCTGTGGGTCGCCCTGCTTTATTCTCTGGTCGGAACGTTACTAACGCATCTGATCGGACGGCAGCTTATTAAACTCTCATTCACGCAGCAAAAAGTTGAAGCGGATTTCCGCTATAATCTCATCCGTGTGCGTGAAAACCCTGAAGCCATCGCGCTCTATAACGGTGAAAATGATGAAATGATCAGCCTCACTGAACGCTTCGGTGCCATCCGCGGTAACTGGTGGAAAATCATGCGCCGAACCAAGGCACTGAATTTTTTCACCGTCAGCTTTGGTCAGATCGCCGGGTTCTTTCCGCTCATCGTCGCATTACCGCGCTATTTCAGTGGCGCCATTAAACTGGGCGGCTTAACGCAAATTCAGAATGTGTTCGGGCAAGTACAAGGCGCACTCTCATGGTTTGTCGGGGCATACCCTAACCTAGTGACCTACCGCGCCACTGTTTCGCGTTTGTATGGTTTCCAGGAAGCTGTCAGTGCCGCCCGGGCGGCCTCACTTGCAGGCCCGCAACTTACCAAGGCCGGGGATTCGCTCACCTTCAAAAACCTCACCATTAGCCTCCCGGATGGCCGCAAGCTGGTGGACAATGCCAGCCTGACCCTCCCGCCCGGTCAACCCATTATCCTCACCGGGCCATCGGGGGCCGGCAAATCCACCTTATTCCGCGCCATCGCCGGCATCTGGCCGTTCGGCAGCGGCAGCGTCACACGCCCCACCGGCAGCGCTCTGTTCCTGCCGCAACGGCCTTACTTCCCGCTCGGCAGCCTTAAACGCGCGGTAGTGTATCCAGCCCTTGAGAGCGATGTGAGCGACGAAACCGTCGTCGCCGCCCTTACGGCGGTGGAACTTCCCAGTCTCGCCGCCCGCCTGAACGACATCGAAACCTGGGGCCAGATTCTCTCGGGCGGCGAACAGCAACGTCTCGCCATCGCCCGTGCGCTCATTTGCAGGCCAACCTGGCTGTTTCTCGATGAGGCCACCTCAGCGCTCGATGCCCCCTCAGCGGCCCGCCTGCACCGCCTGCTCGCCAAGGAGCTTCCCGGCACCACAATCGTTGCCATCACCCACCGCGAACTGGACATGACATCCTCCCGCCGCCTTTCGTTAACACCCACGGCTCTGGCAAATGTCAGTTGACCTGGGTGAATTAGAGGGTCCGGCAACCCATATGAACATGAGCGCAACGACCAGCGAAGGTCTTACCGATGAGCACGGCCGACAATAATTTCAGTGATGCCACCGCCATCGCGAGCTCGGTGAGCAATATCGCCAACGTTCTGGCGCATGATTTCAACAATATTCTCACCGGAATTTTAGGAAATCTGGAGCTGTTGCAGCGCCGCGCCAGTAAACAAGGCGTCACCGAATTCGACAGCTATCTGGCCAACACCCGCAGCGCCGCCAGCCGCGGCGTGGCTCTCACGCAGCGCCTCATCACCATCGCCGGACTGCAAATTCTGGAGCCCACGGCACTACACACCCCAAGTTTCATCGCGAGTCTGGAAGCCTCCCTCACCACCATCCTGGGCGACCAATTACAGTTGCATATTGAATGCCCGGCCACCACCCATGACCTCTATTGCGATGCCTACAAACTCGAAGGCTCGCTGGCCGATATTGCAAAATACGCAAGCCATACAGCCCAACATTCAACATCGGTCACTCTGCGGGCTGCCAACCTCAGCATCGGAAAAGCCAATGACCCGGCGCACAACATTGCGCCCGGCCATTATGTTGCTATTTCATTGCAATACCAAGCATCCGTGCGCGACTTCAACGCCGACCTCGAACTTGCCACCATCCAGGGCTTCGCCCGGCAATCAGGTGGTCAGGCTTTCCTCGATGCTCACCAGCCTGAGCGCACAACCATCAGCCTGGTTCTGCCGGCGATTCCTTCACAGGCGCCTTGGGCGCCGTGATCGCGGCGATACGCAGTAAAATTTCATCCATGGATGCTGGCTTCACCAAATAGTCGTCGCCGCCCGCTTGCAGGCCTTTCATCCAATCTGAGATCTGCCCAAGCCCGGAGAGAAACAAGGCCGGCGTGGTAACGCCTTTGCTCCGCAAATTCTGCAACATATCGGCACCATCCATACCGCCCGGCAACTGCCGGTCGATAATCAGCGCGTCAAAATGTTTGCTCTGTGCCAGCATAATGCCATCGCGGCTATTGGTTGCAAATTCCACCACATGGCCAGACTCCCGCAACCCGGTGACAACAAATTTTGAAACATCGGCATCATCCTCAACAACCAGAATATACAAGGCAAAATCTCCTAAGTTGTGGATGCCAGACCGATTACGTTGTGAAGTGCTGTAAAAAGCATGTCACGCAGACTTCAGGCCGAAATAAAGCCGCCACCTAAAATCCGCGAGCCATCATAAAATACCGCCGCCTGCCCCGGTGCCGCCAGTGCTGGCGTAT
>NCFD01000216.1:0-544 GCA_002281005.1 Acidocella sp. 35-58-6
GTCGGCTCGCTCGGCAGCGCGGTGGCGCAAGCTACCGAAATTTGCGAATATTTTGGTGTTCGGTTTTCGGTATATTCATGTGCAGTCAAAAGCCGATGCAGCCAATTTCAAATCTCTGGGAGCCGCTGGGATTTTAGAATGGGGGAATTTGAAATTTGCAGCACCATTGCTGCCGTACGACCCGGCAGCATTAGCCCAACTACGACATGATATTACGGGGCCGGTATGGTTGGCTGCCAGCACCCACCCCGGCGAGGAAGCTATCGTGGCCGCAGCACACCAGATATTGCTGGCGCAATTTCCTGATCTTGTGACCATAATCGTGCCTCGCCACCCGGAGCGAGGAACGGAATTTTCAAGCCCGCGCCGCTCGCAGGACGAGGCTCCGGTAGCGGGTGAAATTTATATTGCGGACACGCTCGGCGAACTGGGTCTGTTTTACCGGCTGTGCAAATTCGCATTCATTGGCGGCTCGCTGGTACCGGTTGGTGGCCATAATATTTCCGAAGCGGCAAGGCTGGGGCTACCAATTATCAGTGGGCCC
>NCFD01000216.1:654-4036 GCA_002281005.1 Acidocella sp. 35-58-6
CGCAGTAAGCCTTGCTGCGGCGGTGGCACGGTGGCTGAGTGATGAGCAAGCCGTGAGGGTGGCGGGTGATGCGGCGCGGTTGGCGTTTGCGGGGTTGGAGGATTTACCGGGTAAATTAGCAAATTTAATTCTGGAAACCAGCCTGTGAGGGCGCCTGATTTTTGGATGGTTGATGGCTTAGCTGCCCGGTTGTTGACACCTTTCAGCCTGGTGACGCGGGTGATGACGGCACGGCGGGTTGCAAAACCAGGATTTGATGTTGGCCTGCCGGTATTTTGCGCGGGGAACGCCAGTGTCGGCGGCTCCGGCAAAACCATTTTGGCGCGGGACATTTTAGCCCGATTGCCTGGCAAGCCGTTTGCGCTGACACGCGGATATGGCGGCCGCTTAGGTGGCCCGATTTTGGTTGATGCGGCGTGCCATAGCGCGGCGGAGACCGGTGACGAGGCCTTGCTGCTGGCTGCAACCGCACCCACGATTCTGGCGCGTGACCGGGCAGCAGGGGCAAAATTAGCCAGGGAGATGGGGGCGACCGCGATTGTGATGGATGACGGGTTGCAAAACCCCCGATTGAAAAAAACCGCTGCCTTTTTGGTGGTGGATGGTGGCTATGGTTTTGGCAACGGATTTTTGCTGCCGGCTGGTCCGCTACGTGAGCCGGTGACCGCCGCTGCCGCCCGCTGCGTGGCCGCCATTTTAATTGGTGACGACATTGTTGGCGCACAAAGCCTGTTGCCGGAAACGCTACCCGTACTGCAGGCACATATTATACCCACCTGTGCTGCATTGCTGCCGGAAACACGGGTGGTTGCGTTCGCCGGAATTGGCCGGCCTGCCAAATTTTTTGAATCCGTCTCACAATTAGGCACCGAGATGGCAACGAAAATCGCATTCCCGGATCATCATGTTTACACGAGCGCTGACGCGGTTTCGCTATTATCGACAGCACGCGCCCAGCAGGCTCAGTTGCTCACCACAGAGAAAGATTTTGTAAAGCTACCCGCTGAACTGAAGGCCCAAACTTTGGTGGTGGGCGTACATCTGGCGTGGGACAATGAGGCAGCTTTTGAGGCGATTTTGCGCCGGTTCACTGCAATGTCGTCGGATATCTGATGTCGCTTGTCTGATGCAACCGGTTCATCATGCCGGGAATATCGTCTTCGGGAATTGGCCTGCAAAACAAATAACCTTGCGCCTGCGGACAGCCATAGCCCGCCAGCAAGGATGCTTGCTCCATGGTTTCAACCCCTTCTGCCGTGACCAGCATATTCATGCTGCCAGCCAGACCGATGATCGCCAGAATAATTGATGAGTCATCTTTTTCATGACCAAGGTCGCGGATGAATGAGCGATCGATTTTAATCTTGTCGAACGGAAACCGCCGCAAATAGCTCAAACTTGAATAGCCGGTGCCAAAATCATCAAGTGCGACGCGCACGCCACGGCCGTGCAATTGCCATAATGCGTCCACAGTCTGGCTGTTGGTTTCAAGCACTGTGGTTTCGGTGATTTCCAGTTCCAGACGGTTGGGGGCTAATCCACTTACGGCCAATACCTCGTCAACCACTGCGACGAGACCGCTATCGCGGAATTGTATGGGCGATAAATTTACAGCGATGCTGATATGAGAAGGCCATTTGGCTGCAACCATACACGCGTGACGGAGCACCCATGCGCCGATGGGCCCGATCAATCCGGCTTCCTCGGCCAACGGCACGAACAAAGCAGGCGACAACAGGCCACGCTCAGGGTGATGCCAGCGCAACAGGGCTTCAGCCGCAACCATCTTGCCGGTACTCAGGTCGATGATCGGCTGAAAATCCAGTTTGAATTCGCTGTGCAGTAAAGCCTCGCGCAGATCAGCCTGCAAACTGCGCCGATCCTGCAAACGTTCGTCCATCTCGGGGTCGTAAAACCGCCAGGTGCCGCGGCCGTCAGATTTTGCCCTGTAGAGCGCTAAATCGGCATTTTTAAGCAAGCCGGCGGGTGTTTTGCTATCCTTCGGGGCCAGACTGATACCAAGGCTGATGCCGATTTCAACCAGCCTGCCGTCGAAATGATACGGACGGCTGATGCGTT
Source organism: Acidocella sp. 35-58-6 (assembly GCA_002281005.1). GTDB lineage: Bacteria > Pseudomonadota > Alphaproteobacteria > Acetobacterales > Acetobacteraceae > Acidocella. The sequence goes on from NCFD01000216.1 coordinate 2,734, forward strand.
CCACGACGCGGCGGGCCACAACTGCTACCTCTTCGATATCGTCGGTTGCGAGGATAATCGCGAACTCATCACCACCCAGGCGGGCGGCGGTATCACCATCGCGGACACAACCTCGGATCCGCTCACCTACCGCGACCAGCACAGCATCACCCGTGGCATGGCCAAGCGAGTCATTCACCAATTTGAAGTTATCAAGGTCAAGGCAAAGCAGAGCCACCGGGTGCTCTTCACAGTTCGAGCATGATTGATGAAGGACCTCATTGAACAATACCCGGTTCGGCAGCCGGGTGAGGCTGTCGTGACGCGCCAGAAACGCGATTTGCTCCTGCGAGCGCCGCGCGGCTGTAACATCGGACCCGACACCATGATACCCAATGAAACGCCCGGCCTTATCTAAAATCGGCTTGCCGGTAAGCGACCAACTGCGTTCCTCGCCACCGATCACCACCGGCACGACGAGATCACGGAAGGCCGAACGGTCAGCCAGATAGCGGCTAAGCTTTGCAACGGGCGAGCCAACCCGCTGGTCAAACCTGGCCATATCCCCCAAAAATACTTCCGGGAACTTACCTACCAGCTCGCCTGGGCTTTTTTGCGACACCTGCGAGAGGCGAGGCGAAACGCGCTGTAATTCAAGGTCAGCGTTGGTTTCCCAAAGCCAATCACTGGCACTTTCCTCAAAGTCTCTCAGGAGGAGCCTGATGACCTCGCTGTTTTCCTCGATACGAATGGTATCGAGCGCACGCTCGGTCAGACGGCGGTTAAGATAGATGATGGCAAAACCTGTCATCGCTAAAAACCCCAAAAACGATATGATCGCAAATGGGTCTATTCTATCGGCACGGATTAACAACGAGATCAGGCCGAACACCGCAATCGGCGCCCATGCCATGAAAGCTACGGAGACGGGGGCCACCAGCGCCGGCATGGCAAGGCAGGCAACAATAACCCCGTAAATGAGCGAAAGCTGCCGCGGACCGGCCGCCAGAGTGAGACAAATGATCAGCACGCCCCAAAATGTGCAGAGAATTCCCATAATAACGAGGATGCTCTGAATAAACTGCGGTGCGTTCAGGTGATGCGTGGGGTCTTTGAGCCAGTTTGAACACGCCTCAAAAATAATAAAGTAACAAATGAAAATGCAAATAACCAGCGCGTACGCGATACGGGTGTATGGGCTGTATGACGATACCTTCGACGCGAAATCGCACGCTAAAAAAATGGCTGTGTTCGCTCCCACCAGCACGATCATCCGCATAATATTGGCAAGAAAGGTGGCCTGCTCAAACCCGATGCGCTCAGC
>NCFD01000217.1 GCA_002281005.1 Acidocella sp. 35-58-6
CGACAACTGGAACTATTTTAATTCCGGCAGCATGGTCATCAATGTTGCCGCGATGCGTGCCACTTACCATGATTTTGAATCCCTCATCCGCCGCCGCATCGAAACCCCCACACCACACAGCTACGACGACCAGCAGGCGCTGAATGAGGCCTACCGTGGCCATTGGGAGCGCCTGGACCCCCGGCTGAACTGGAAGCCTTATTGGGGCTTTGAGCGCGGCGCCGCATTATTGCATTTTCACGGACCCAAACTCAGCGTGCTTGAAGCCATCGCCGCCGGCCGCTGGCATGATGACAATCCCACTGCCGTCCAATGGCGCAAAATGGTCGAAGCGCATCTGGAGGGCTACATCGCCTGGGCGGGTGTGCTCGGCGACCGGCTACAAAATTACGATATGGCGCTGGCATTGCGTCTGCAAACAGCCGCGTCGGCCCTGACCCGTCACCGCGATATGGACACGAGCTTCATGGATTTTTGTATGTTTTAAGCAGGCCGGTCCTCGATCACCCAATGCTTGCGCATGGTCTCGAGCACCTCCCAGGTGCCGGTGAAACCCGGTTCGATAACAAAACAATCGCCGGGCCCGGCATGGATAACGCTTCCATCGTCGCCGCTTACAATGCAGCGGCCCGAGATCATCACCACATATTCCCACTCGGTATATTCAATCCGCCATTTGCCAACGGTAGCTTCCCACTGCCCCGCCGCCAATTTGCCACCGGGCTCTTCATAATGAACCCAGGTGCGCGTGACTGGCGCACCGCTGAGCAATTTATCAGCCGCAACAGGCACCGCCTCAGCAGCGCCAGCTCGCTCCATAAGATGCAGCTTCAATGCATCATCCCCGGCGGCACCATATTATGCACACCCGGCGCCAGCCCATTGGGCCCAACCGGTGCCGGTGGCGTCATTGCTGGGACCGTTGATGTTGCGCTCGGCGGACCAGCCAGCGGCGTTGCTACAATGGCGCCGGCCATGCCGCCATTACTGGTCACCGGTGCCGCCGCCGCACTGTTGGAATAGGCAATCCAACTGCCCAGATTATGCTGCATCTGGTACTGCAACTCGACATTCATCGCATCCATCAAATGTTTGGTGATGTCGTACAAAGCCGCCTGCATTTTGCCTTGGTCATTGGAATCCGGCGCGGTCTCGCTATGGTTCACCGAAGCCTCGGTATAGCCCTTTGCCCGGCCATCGGCGCTCACCACATCCAGCCGCACGGTTAGGCTCCCCACCAGATTGCCGTTCTCAGGTTCGATCGCGGCGTTTTCAATGGTAAAGGTGGCGGTGCCCGGCGTACCGTTTGGCACCAGCCGCTGCCGCGCCACCGCCAGCATCGCATCGGCGGGGGTTTCGGGGTCTTGCGCCAGCAACGCCTGTGCCGCGGCGTCCGGTACATAATTGTTCTGGATATTCACGTTCACCACCTTCAACATAATCGGTGGCAGATACGAATAATTGAGTGGCGCATAGGTCATCGGTGGCGTGGAATCGCCACCGCAAGCGCTCAATACCAACGCTGCTGAGGGGAGCAAAAATCGTAGCCGCTTTACCATCCGCTTCATGGCGCCAAGCCTTCCTTGCCGGTGACGGTGCCGCGCGGGAACCGGAAATCGAAATTACAAAATTCGCAGGTCATCACAATATCCCCGTCAATCGCCATGTGGTCCAGGTCAGCGTGCGAGAAGCCTTCCAGAATATCCGCCAGCCGCGCCCGCGAACAGCGGCAGCCGTAGGCCAGCGTGCGCGGCCGGTCCACCGCCACACCCTCCCCATGAAACAGCCGGTATAGCACCCGCTCGGGCAGTAACTCGTCGGTCAATAGTTCGTCATCGGTAATCGTATCCGCCAGAATACAGGCGGTGCGCCAGGATTCCTCCTGCTCGGCATGGCTCAATTCCGGGTCAATCCCGCCCGCCCCGGCGATTTTTTCCAGCACCAATGCTGAAGCCCGCCAGCCATTGGGGGTTTCAGCCGCCGCCAGATGCACCTGGCAAGCCAGTTGCTCACTGGTCTCGAAATAATGTTCGGCCATTTCAGAGAGGCTCGCGCCGGTCAGGGCCACGATCCCCTGCTGCGGCTCGCGCTCCGGCCCTTGGTCCACCGTAAAAGCCAGATACCCGTCGCCCAGCAAAGTCCGCGCGGTGATGGGCTCATCGGCGGATAAAGCGGCAAAACGTTCCATATTCACCCGCGCATAGCCGCGCAGGGCCCCAATATCGGTGCAGTCGGCCAGCAGCATTGAAACCGGACCATCGCCCTTTGCCTGCACTGAAAACGAGCCGGAAAACTTCAGCGCCGCCGCCAATGAGGCCGCCAGTGCCAAGGCTTCCCCCAGCAGCCGCCTTACCGGCTCTGGGTGGTCATGGCGGGTCAGCAGCGTGTTGGCCAGCGGCCCCAGCCTAATCAAACGGCCGCGCACCGGCTGGCTCGGCAGANNTGGCCGGTTTGAGTCGAGAAAAGCGGGAAGGGGCGTCATGAATTTAACATAAGCAGGAAACCGCGCCGGTGCCATATGGCTTGCCGAAATCGCGCCGTGAGGTTAGCGCTTTGTCATGACCGCACCCGAAGCCAGCCTTAACGAGCTCAGCAACTATGTAAAACAACTCTCCCGCGCCAGCGTGCTGGTGGTGGGCGATGTCATGCTGGACCGTTACGTCTATGGCGATGTCACCCGGATATCCCCGGAAGCACCGGTGCCCATCCTCACCGTCTCACGGGAAGTGGCGATGCCCGGCGGTGCCGGCAATGTGGTGCGTAATATCACAGCCCTTGATGGCGCCGCGGCGTTCGTCTCGGTCGTCGGTGATGATCAGGCCGGGTCTGACCTCACGGGTTTAATCGGCGGCCAGCAGGGCGTTGAACCCTGGCTGCTGGTGCAGGGTGGCCGCACCACCACCTTGAAAACCCGCTACATCGCGCTCGGCCAGCACTTGATCCGCGCTGACCGCGAGGAAACCGTCGAGCTGCCCGCCAAGCTCAGTGAGCGCTTGGTTCGCATCGCCACTGATGCGATGGCCGCCACTTCGGTCACGGTCCTCTCCGACTACCGCAAGGGCGTATTGAGCACCGAGATCGCGCAGCGCCTGATCGCCGCCGCCAAGGCCATGAACCGCCCGGTGATCGTGGACCCCAAAGGCTCGGATTATTCACGCTACCATGGCGCTGATATCGTGACCCCAAATCGGCGTGAATTGGCCGAAGCTACAGGTATGCCGGTCGCCACCGAAGCCGATATCGTGGCCGCAGCGCATGAGTTGTTGCAACGTTACCAATTTGGTGCGGTGCTGGTCACCCGCGCCGAAGACGGCATGACCCTGGTGACCGCGCAAGCGGTCCGCCATTACCCCGGCGAGGCCAAGGATGTGTTTGACGTCTCGGGTGCCGGTGACACCGTGGTTGCAACGCTGGCCGCCGCCATGGCGGTGCAGGTACCGTTGTTCGAGGCGGCACGTCTTGCCAACATCGCCGGCGGTATCGTGGTGGGTAAGGTTGGCACGGCGGTAGCCCGCCCGAATGAGTTGCTGGCCGCCATTACGCCCGTCACCGGTGCCCTCCGTAAAATTGTTACGGCTTCCGCCGCCGCCGAAGCCGCCGAGCGCTGGCATATGCGCGGCTATAAGGTGGGCTTCACCAACGGCTGTTTTGACCTGCTTCACCCCGGCCACGTGCATTTGCTGGAACAATGCCGCGCGATGTGCGACCGCTTGATTGTGGGGATGAATTCCGATGCCTCGGTGAAGCGCCTGAAAGGCCCCAGCCGCCCCGTGCAGCCTGAAGCCGCCCGCGCCGCCGTGCTGGCTTCCCTCGCCAGTGTCGATTTAGTTTGCATGTTCGAGGAGGACACCCCTTTGAACACTCTCACGCTCATCAAGCCGGACATATTGATCAAAGGCGCTGACTACACCCGCGAAACCGTGGTGGGTGCGGCTGAAGTTGAATCCTGGGGCGGCACAGTGGCGCTCGCCGAACTTCTGCCCGGCCATTCCACCACCGCCACGCTGGCTCGTCTGCGTGGCTGAGGTCGCGGCTGGCTTGCCCGTCGGGCCGGAGGTCGATGCCTGGCCCCGTCCGCTGCCCGCGCGCACCGCCATCATGGGCACCCATGTCGTGCTTGAGCCGCTGCATCGCCGCCACGCCGCCGAATTGTTTGAAGCCGCCAGCGGAGCCGAGGCCTCTTTCACCTATGTGCCCTATGGCCCATTCCCGACCCGCGACTCTCTAAACAGCTTCATTGCCACCGCGGCCGCGCAACACGACCCGATGATGTGGGCAATCCGGCCGGTTGCCTCCGGTGTTGTATGCGGCTGGCTAGGCCTGATGGATATGCAACCCGAGAATGCCGCCCTGGAGATTGGCCGGGTCTGGTTTTCAGCCCGCCTGCAACGCACCCGCGCCGCCACCGAGGCGATTTTTTTGCTCCTCAAGCGCGTCGCCGATGAACTTGGCTATCGCCGGATTGTGTGGAAGTGCGACACCTTGAACGCCGCCTCAATCCGGGCGGCCCAGCGCCTGGGCTTTACCCACGAGGGCACGCTGCGGGCCCATAAAATCGTTAAAGGCCGCCAGCGCGACTCCGCAATGTTCAGTATGACCGCGGCAGAATGGCCAGCCCGGCGAGATGCGCTCACCGCCTGGCTGGCACCTGAAAATTTTGCGCCGGACGGTACTGCCCGGCAGTCGCTGGTTGAAATTCGCGCGCGGCTCGCCGCTTAAAATCCGCCCAGCACAATTTTTCCACGCACCGCATGCGCCTCAACCGCCGCATGAGCCCGGATCAAATTGGCGGCATTGATCAAGCCGTAATTCTCCGTCATCGTCGATTGTAACGTTCCATGGTCCACCAGATGCGCAATCGCCTCCAGGGTTCGGTGCTGCGCTGCCATCGATTTGGTATGCAGCAATGGCCGGGCAAACATATATTCCGGATGCACCGACACGCATTTGCGCATAATTACTGAAAAATCCAATGGCTTTCCGGATTCGATAATCCCGATCGCGCCTTCCGGCGCGACCAGATGCGCGATCGCATTCCAATGCACCGCTTCATGGGTGGTGCAAAATACATACTCAGGTGCTGCCAGTCCTAAATCGGCAATCTGGCTTTCCATATTATGATGATGGTTGATCACATGATGCGCGCCCAGCGACTTGCACCATTCAACTGTCTCAGGGCGTGAGGCCGTGGCAATCACGGTCAGGTCTGTCAGCTTGGACGCCAGTTGAATCGCCATCGACCCAACCCCGCCAGCGCCACCCACAATCAAAAGTGATCCGCCCACGGCTTGATCGCGTGGAATTTTGAAACGGTCAAACAACATTTCCCAAGCGGTCAGCGAGGTTAATGGCAGCGCTGCAGCTTCAGCGAAGGTGAGGCTTTTTGGCTTGTGGCCGACAATGCGCTCATCCACCAAATGGAACTCCGCATTGGTGCCGGGACGGTTAATCACCCCGGCATAATAAACATCATCGCCCGGCCCAAAATCGCGCACCTCTGAACCCACGCTGCGCACGGTACCGGCGGCATCAAACCCTAATATGCGGGTCTCGCCCAGCGGCTCATCATTGCGGCGGACTTTGGTATCCACGGGGTTCACCGAAACCGCCTTGATCTCCACCAGCAAATCGCGGCCTTTCGGGCTGGGTACCGGAATTTCAATATCCCGCAGCGCGTCTTCATGGGTGATCGGATGCGAATGGGTAAATGCAACGGCCTTCATGATAACCCCCAGTAAAATTTTAAACTTACCTCATAAGTGGTTTGCACTAACCGATCCTCAATAGCG
>NCFD01000218.1 GCA_002281005.1 Acidocella sp. 35-58-6
GAAGAGAACCCCAATCAGGCCTGGGTGGGCCTGACGATGTTGTATATATGCCACAACCCGGAAAAATTAATAGGCAAATTGTAAAATTATTTTACAAAACTGCCTTCACGATCTCGACAGACTCAGTAAACTTGAGCAATTTAGCTGGTATCATGTCCGATCGTGGGTTCTTTCTGAAATTGATTTAACCAAAAAGTCACGGAACACTGAAACCCGCTTAGAGTTTCGCAACTCCTCGGGATACACAAAATACATATCCACATGCGGTTTCTGCACGTTGGGCAGCAGCGGGATCAGCCCGCCCGGCTCATGCATCAGATAATCCGGGATTGCGCCGATGCCGATACCGGCACGGATCGCCACCAGCATCGCCTGCAATGAATTGACCTCCAGCAGGCCCCGGCGCGGCGTGCCGTCCTTACGGCCCACCTCGGCCAGCCAGTTCACATCCAGCACCGGCGGCTTGCGGTCACCAAACAGCACCAGCTTGTGATTATCCAAATCCTCGGCTTTTTCAGGCGTGCCATGCGCTTTCAAATAGTCCGGCGAGGCCCACACCTGCCAGCGGATTTCACCCAAATGGCGCTGCACCAAATCCGGCTGGCGCGGCGGATGCATGCGGATCGCCACGTCGGCTTCGCGCATCGCCAAATCCAGGTCAGTATCATCGAGCAACAGCGAAACCGAAACATCCGGGTGCGCACTGAGAAAATGCTTCAACCGCGGTGCCAGCCAGGTCACGCCAAAGCTATGGGTGGTGGTAATTTTCAGGCGCCCGGCGGGTTTTTCCTTGCTCTCGGCCAGCAGCGCCTCGGTCATCGCCAGCTTGGCGAACACTTCGCGCACGGTGCGGTTCAGCGCTTCGCCCTGCTCGGTGAGAATCAGCCCACGCGCATGGCGATGAAACAGCGGCACCGACAGCGCCTCCTCCAGCGCCGAAATCTGCCGGGAGACGGCTGATTGGCTGAGGTTGAGCGTATCACCCGCATGAGTGAAACTGCCCGCTTCAGCAACGGCGTGAAATACGCGGAGTTTGTCCCAGTCCATTTTTTGCCCTGACATTTTATGCTGCTTTTTCTATGTGCATTGGAAAATTAGCAAGGAATTTCTCAGCCTCTAGCGCCGCCATGCAGCCGGTCCCCGCCGCCGTAACCGCTTGGCGGAAAATTTTATCCTGCACGTCACCGGCGGCAAACACCCCCGGCACCGAAGTTTGGGTGGTGCCCGGCGTGGTAAGAATATACCCTTCCGGGTCGGTTTTCACCTGGCCTTCAAACAGTGCGGTGGTAGGCGAGTGCCCGATGGCAATAAACACCCCATCGACCGGAATGGATTGCAAATCGCCGGTTTTGGTATTGCGCAACGTAACACCGGTCACCACGGCGGGCGCCTGCGTGCCAGTAATCTCCTCAACCGCATGGTCCCAGATCACCGAGATTTTGGGGTTGGAAAACAGCCGGTCCTGCAAAATTTTCTCCGCCCTGAGCGTGTCCCGCCGATGTACCAGTGTGACGTGGCTGGCGTGGTGGGTCAGGTATAAAGCCTCCTCAACCGCGGTATTGCCGCCGCCGATCACCGCGACTTTTTTGCCGCGATAAAAAAACCCATCACAGGTCGCACAGGCCGAAACCCCGCCGCCCTGGAAGGTTTGCTCAGATGGCAGCCCCAGCCAGCGGGCCTGCGCCCCAGTGGCGATGATGATGGAATCGGCCACAAACTCATCACCGGAATCCGCCCAGGCGCGAAACGGCGTCGCCGAAAAATCCACCTTGGTAATGATATCATAGATAATTTTGGTGCCCACATGCTCGGCCTGCGCCGCCATTTGCTCCATCAGCCACGGCCCCTGGATGGTTTGGGCAAAGCCGGGATAATTTTCGACATCAGTGGTGATGGTCAACTGCCCGCCCGGTTGCAGCCCGGCCACCATCAGCGGGGCCAGATTGGCGCGGGCGGCGTAAATAGCGGCGGTATAGCCAGCCGGCCCGGCGCCAATGATCAGCACACGGGTCTTATGAACCTCAGACATAGTCAGACAATCCGTTCAGATACTTGGAAACTAACATATCCGTGGTTTTACACCGGATACAAGCGGCGCGGCTAAATATAGAGCACGATGACATCGAACCGAACCACAATAAAGCCCGCTTCACTGTCTGAATCGCTCTCCTGGCAATGGCTTCGTGGCAAATTCACCCATCATGTGCACCGCGACGTCATTCCAAATAGCGCCATCCAATTCTGGACGTGGTACTTTTCAGCCGAGTAATTATATTGCGCCTATCAACAATAAAGTTTTTAAGCACCTGATGAACGAAACCCCCGCCTTGGATGACATCGACCGCCGGATTCTGCTCGAACTACAGCAGGACGGGCGGATGACAAACGTGGAACTGGCCCGCCGGGCGGGTATTTCGCCGCCGCCCTGCCTGCGCCGGGTGCGCCGGTTGGAAGACGCCGGGTATATCAAAGGCTACCATGCCGAAACCGACGGCCAAAAGCTCGGCTGGCAGATCGCGTTTTTCGTCATTGTGGGACTGGAGAGCCAGAAACAGGCAGCACTCGATGCCTTCGAGGCACTGGTGGCCGGCTGGCCGGAAGTGCGCGAATGCCACATGATCCGCGGCGGCGGTGATTTTCTGCTCAAGCTGGTGGCGCGCGATGCCGCCCATGAAAACCAACTCACCACCCGGCTGACAGCCGCCCCCAGCGTTGCCAAAGTGCAAACCTTGCAGACCATCCGTACCAGCCGCTCCCTGGCCGGTGTGCCTATGGAGCGGCTTTATGGATAAACGCCTCGACTATCCAACCATCGGTATTTTGGCCGCCGCCGTAATTGTGGATCTGGCCTGCCGGTTTTTGCCCGCCAACCTGCCCTACATGTTCCCCTTCATCTTCAATGCCCCGGTATTTCTCGGCACCTGGTTCATTGTGCTGTGGTACTTTCGCGGCATGGCCCGCACGCCGGTTGCGGAGCGCCCGGGCCGGGTGCGGCAATGGTTCTTTCTGGGTGGCGTGGCGCTGATCTATTTCGTGCTGCAAACCCGCTTTGAATACCTCACGCAGCACATGTTTTTCCTCAACCGCGTCCAGGCGGTTACCATCGGCATGGTGGCACCGTTTGGCATCGCCATCGGCTGGATGAGCGAGGTTCTGGCACGCGGCATTCCACCGTGGCTGCTGGCGGTTTGTAAAGGCGGCTTCATCCGCAGCATCGGGCGGGTTTTGTTCCATCCGCTCCCCGCCATGGCGTTATTTCTCGTTACCTCGGATATCTGGCTGATCCCCTCGGTGCATTTCGCCGCGATGATCGACCCAACATTATATGCCATCATGAATCTC
>NCFD01000219.1 GCA_002281005.1 Acidocella sp. 35-58-6
CCGCAAATAGGATAAGAGAGGGCTCGAGGTGTCGGCATCAGCGAGCGAGCAGATAGGGATGTCGGCCAAATTCAATTCCACGATCGTGGGTCAGAGCAATCAGCAGACCGACTGACCGTTCGCCACCCGTTCAGGGAGTCATCTTCCCAAGCCAAGTCACTGAGATAATCCCCTTCACTACCAATCAGGTGATCAATTTTCTGCAGGCTCATCAGCCGCCTCCAGCGAAGCGGCGATATCGGCAATCGACCGGAATAGCACCAGCGCGTCATCCTTCGACGGTAAAAAGCCACGGCGGCGCCAGAATGCCGCGGCCTCATCATCAACGGCATTGACGATGAGCGCCCGCCCGCCGACCAGCGCGGCGCCGTTCACGCTGCGGGCTAGTGCATGATTGAACAATCCCAGGCCAATCCCTCGCCCACCCCAAGCGCGGTCCGTCGCAAGCTGCCCGAGCAGAATACACGGCACCGGGTTTGGCGGCTGGCCCGTGCGGATCGAGCGCGGCAGACTGGCGGGTACGATGGCGGTGGGCGCCAGGCCGTAATAGCCAACCACCCGGCCCTCCACATGGACGACCATGACCACCGTGAATCCCTTTTGCTGATTAGCCAGCGCCCGGGTCTTCAGCCAATGGTCGAGCGAGGGCTTACCGCAAGAGAACTGGGATACATCGTGACCGGCATTCAGGAGCTCCGGCGCGGAGAGCCGCGGCTCCGCCATCAGCGCTTTGCCGTTGCCTTCTCCCAGGGCGCCTTGCGACGAAGGGATGCCATCATCTCCGGCACGGGAGCGGCAGGCGCGGACACAGCTTGAATAAAGGCCTCAAACCCCTCTGCGCTCATACGCACCAGCGTGCTTTCCATGAGCACTTCCTCGGCGGCCCGCACCGCAGCCTCACGCACAAAATCCGTCCGCGAGCGCCCGCGCAAATCGGCGGCACGGTCGATAATGGCGATATCGCCTTCCGGGAGCCGCATTGAGAGCGGATGGTCCTTGCGCTTAGCTGATACGGTCATGGCTGTGGCTTTTGTCATGGAATGCATATAGATCACGGTAGCGCATTATGCAATACAAATGCGATTGCCACCCTCATCGGCCATGCTGCCTTGTTTGCGTCCGCTGCTCCTCGTGATCTCGCAAATCTTGGCCTCGTTCACCAACCCGATGCCAGAATTCCGCCTCAACCTGGCGATTGACTAACGGGCGATGGGCCACCCTGGTCAGGAGCTCCGCCACCTCCGCGCCGATACGGGCAACACGCTCCAGCGCTCCGCCATGGCGGCGCAATTGAGCCGTCAAACCGGGCAGAATTTCGGCGAATGCCTGTGCAACCCGGCGGCTCGTCAATCCCTCAGCCAGCATCGACGGTCGATCCCTGACATCCCCCAGCACTTCCGCTGCCCGGTGAACCCTCTGCATCGCCTGGACCGCGCCACGCCGCAGGCCAACGGCACGATCGATCAATGCCAGCGCAGCTTCCTTCTCGGGCGCTTGAGCAAAATTGCGGATGATGTTGTTCAACAGATCACCGCGCTCAATCTCGCGCCGGTCGCCCAACGGCCGCCGCGCAATCACCTCAGCCCGCTCCGCCCCCTCCGATGTCACAATAAAACTCTGCTCCCGATGCCGGCTTCCCGATGTATAGGCCCCAAACGCCGAGACCAGTTTCGTGCCGCCCGGCATCGCATGAATATGCTCCGTCACAGTGGTGCCCTGCGCGGTATTTGTGGTCAGCGCATCACCATAGGCCAACTGAACTCTGCCGCTGGCCGCATCGCGCAATGTATTCCAGGCAACCGCCCCTTCCCTACCCGCACCATTCCTCAAAGTTAGGCCGGCGGCGGCGACGGCTATAATTTCCAGCACCGAGCCGTTGCGACCGATATTGCCAACCGTGCCTGTATCCATGAATTTGGCGTTTGTGCGCCGAAACAGGCGCACCCGATCCCCCACGGCAAGCGACAGGTCATACTCCCGTGCTCCCTCCCCATCGGTGGCTTTGACCGTGATCTGATTCCCCCCAATTTCTCCCATGGTCCATCGCTGCTGGCGGATGGCAAGGCTGATGTCATGTGCTTCCGCGTTACTCGGCGCGCTCACCGACATGCTGAAGTCCGGCCGATCCCGGTTTGCCTCAAGCCGCTCTCTCCAAAGCACAGCGACATGCGCCACCGCCTCCTCATACCCGCCCGGCACGATCCGCAACGTGCCGTTTGCATCCTTGCGGCGTACCGCCTCCTCTGTCTGGCCATTGCGGAACATCAGCACGGTCTCGCGCTCTTCCTCAGCTTTCTGCCTGACCGAAGTGCCCAATTCCGGCACCTTGTCGGCGCCCATGGCCCGGCGCAGCAGCTCGATCACCGGCCCGGCCTCCACTGCCTGCATCTGCTTGGGGTCACCAATCATGACCAATTGGAAGCCCTTCTCTGCCTGCGCCTCCATGATCGCGTTCAGTTGACGCGTGCCGAGCAACCCCACTTCATCAACGACCACGACAGATTTGCGGCCGAGTACCAGCTTTCCCCCTCCAAATCCCGCAGGAACGCAGTCACAGCGCTTGTATTCGCGGCCGCTATCCCGGCTTCCGCCAGATCATCCGATTGCCGCCATGCCAGAGCTATGCCGTGGACCACCCTGCCATCCGCCTGCCAGGCCCGAACCAGCGGCTTCAACAATGTGCTTTTGCCGGAGCCCGCCACGCCGATGGCGAGCCCCACCCGCCCGCCAGCACCAAGCTGGTCGATGATCCGCCGCTGCGCCCGGCCATGCGCGCTGGTAAAATCGATCTCCGGGAATGAGGCCACCGCTGCCGCGATAGCTTTGCGCGAGAGCCCGGCGCTGCGGTCCCGCGCCCCAGCCCGCGCCGCCTCAACGAGCGTCTGCTCCTCTCGAACCTCGAGCGTCGTCGTTACCGCCACCCGGTCCCTGCCCTGGCGCCCCGGCACACGCCCCCAGATCAACGCGGCGTCCTCACCCCGGCGCTGAACACCGCGTTCACGGAAAGCCTGCGTGATGGCGTCCACGTCAACGGCCTCCCCAATCCCCGCGGCAATCAGTCCCTTGGCGGCAGCAATCCGAGCATCCGCGCCATCAATCACCGCTCGCCGGTCGAATTGCCTGCCCAGCAACGGGAGAGCGGCCTGGAATGCAATCTCCAGCCGATGCTCACGGCTGGGAAGAGGCGCGATATCATCTGGACGCAGCACACTCCGGTGCTCATAACCCAGCCGCGCCGCCGTCGCCCGCCAGGCAGCGAGGTCGCTGACATCATCACTCTTGGCCTCGCGCGGGTTCTGCACCCCGGCTTTCAGCAATGCGATTTTACGGGCAGGAGTAA
>NCFD01000220.1 GCA_002281005.1 Acidocella sp. 35-58-6
AGCCGGCATCGGGCAAGGCCTCTGCAACCGACCCTTCATCAAAATATCAAATCAATTCCTGCCCAATTGGGTCAGTGGACTGCGTTGTTTTATTTCTTGAAACTTTGCCGAACGGTAATCCATTAGGCGACTTTGATATCACTGAACGCAAGCGCAAGAAACTGGATAAAAACATCCAGCTTCCCGGCATTGCGATGCATGATTTCTGAGGCGGATGGCAACATGATAAAGCGCACATCCCCATTATTATTGGCCTTCACTGTGGTCCTGGGCGTTAGCATCAGCGGATGCGCCAAGCCGCCGCCGTCAGCCTATGATTCCAGCCTCGCATCGAGCGCGATGAAAACTGGGGCGCCGATCGGCCAGAATACTGCTGGTGAGAGTTGCACCAGCCAGACCGACGGCAATGGGCTGGATGTGTATTGCGGTAGTTGGGACCAGCCGAGTGCGCAGGTACGTGATGGTGGCCCGGCACCAGCCGACAACATTACGCTGCTGGCCACAGCCAGCCCATGGCGGGCGGGGCTGGAGGCTTCATATTCCTGCGGTACGCCGCAACCTGAGGCTATTTTGGATGGTGTTCCCGCGATCGTGCTGACATGCGCTCAGCGTATCGGCGGCTGGCCGCATGTGGCGCTGGTCAGTGTGATCAACGGGCACGTGTATTATGCCGACGGCGTGGCCCCGGCCTTGCCGCCACTGGAGCGGGCGGTGGGCGTGCTGAGCGGCAAAATTACAGCCTCCCAGGCCAGCACTGCCGCAATTGCCACATCCGATGCTGCTCTGGTGCAGCGATTGGCAGCACAAGCTTATAGCTCTGGTGATATCGGCCATTACAACAGCCTGATGCAACTGGGCAGCCAGGCCAACCAGGCCGAAGATTTTTCATCAGCGGTGATCGCATACCGAGCAGCCTTGGCCTTACAGCAGGAAAAAATCGGTGCGGGTAATCCGGCAACAGTGGGGCCGATGCTGGAGCTGGCGTTGAATTTGTCGGATCAGGCGCAGTTTCCGGAAGCTGCCAGCCTGTTTGCCACGGCGGCCAAGCTGGCACCACGATCATCCGACCCGAACGCACCAGCGAAGTTGCTACATTATGAGGGCTTGGACCAGCTCAATCAAAACCATTATGAATCAGCAATAAAGCTACTGAAGGCGGCCTACACCGCCTATGCAGCATTATTACCGCCAGAATTATTGCAGGCTCAGCCCACGCAGAACAATGTTAGCGCGATGTTCGCTGTTGGTCACTCACAGGGTGCCAACGTTGATTTAGCCGAACAAACTCGCTTAAATGGGCCAGTCACGCAGACTGCGCTGCTCGGGGCAATTGAAACGCTGCGCTATGAAGCCATTGCTGATCATGCGCTTGGTAAAATTGATGACGGTGCCAAGGCCGTAGCGCTTTCTGAACAAATTGCGAATGCCAACGACCTCGACCCGGAATTGCTTGGGGCGCGGCTTGACCGTACCAACGCCAATCTGGCGGCGACCTCTGGTCAAACTAACAACGCCATCGCGCTGTTGGCTGCCGCCGGCGATAATTTTTCAGCAGCCCTGCCGGGGTCGTTCCCGGTGGCTGAGACGGACTTATTGCAAGGTGGCGCCCAACTTGCCCATGGCGATGAGACAACAGCTCTGCAATCCTGCCGCAGTGGCCTAGCTTTGTTGAAAACCTTACAGCGAGGCAGTTCGGCGGCGCTGATCGGCCCCTGCCTTGATGTTTTTGCTGATGCAGCCAAAGCGGCGCCTGCGGATGCGCAATCATTGCACGGTGAGATGTTTGAAGCCGCCGAATTGGCGCAAGGCAGCGTGACCGCACGTGAGATCGGTGAAGCCGCTGCGCGGCTTTCAACCAGCTCGTCCAGCCCCAAGGTGGCGGCGGCCATCCGCGCTCAACAAGATGCGTCTGCGAAGCTGGCCTCATTATATGAGGAGCGCGACCGCTTCACGAAAAGCCCAAGCGCTGCCACTGCCGCTGCGCCAGGCGAGAGCCTGGCCGATATCGACAAACAAATCGCGGCGGCAAATTCAACCTTGCAGCAAGATGAACAGGCCGTGCAGGCGGCGGCGCCGAATTTTGGCCAGTTGGTGCAACAGGTTGTTTCAGCGCAGGATGTGCTAAAAGCATTGCGGCCAGATGAAGGGTTTCTGGGCATTACCTCAACCCCAGGACGGACTTGGCTGTTCCTCATGCATAACGGTCAAATTCAGGTCGCTAGCAGCCAGATTTCGGACGCCGGAATGGCAGCGCTCGTGAAAGCTGTGCTGAGCAGTATCGAGCCGACGCAAACTGGTTTGCCGCCCTACGATATGGCCGACGCCGGCAAAATTTATCAGCTTACCCTGGCACCGTTTGCCACCGAAATGGCGCAGGTGCACGAACTAGTGATTGCGCCTTCCGGCGCATTGATGGCCTTACCGTTTGCTTTGCTGCCGACCGGCCCAGCCAGCCCTGATAATCTGGCTGGCGCACCTTGGCTGGTACGAGAAACCAACCTGGCCTATGTGCCCGCGGCATCCAACTTTGTGTCTTTGCGTAAAATTGAAGGCACGTCGGCTGCAAAAAATCCTTGGTTCGGCTTTGGAGATTTCCAACCCGTTACACTGTCACAGGCGCAGGCAACTTATAACACGGCCAGTTGTGGTGATAGTGCCGCTGAATTCGCCGGGCTGCCGCACCTGCCCTACGCAACACTTGAGCTGAAAGCAGGAGCAGCGGTTTTTGGCGCGACCCCGGCGGATGAATTGCTGGGAGCCAATTTTACCGTCCCGAAAGTGGAAGCCGCGGATTTGAAGGATTTTAAAATCCTGCATTTCGCCACCCATGCGCTGCTGCCAACCGACCTGCCATGCCAAAGCCAGCCCGCCATTGTAACCTCGGCGCCGGCTGGTGCCACCTCAGCGGCGCAGGCGCTGCTAAACACCGGCGATGTCACCAACCTGCATCTGGACGCTAATCTGGTTATCCTCTCGGCCTGCAATACCGGGGGCGGTGCCGAGGGCGGCGAAGCGCTATCGGGCTTGGCTCGCAGCTTTTTTTATGCAGGCGCTCGGGCCATGATGGTCACACAATGGTCGGTGAACGATCAGGTTTCAGCTTATCTTGTGGCCGATACACTCGAGCGGCTGCACAGCGGCGTGGATGGCGGCGCAGCCGGCAGTTTACGGGCGGCGCAACTGGCATTGATCGACAATGCCGGGCACGGCATGGCGGCCAACATTGCCGACCCTTTTTTCTGGGCCGCTTTTGCCGTTATCGGCGATGGCGGGACGACCGGGACCACCAAGCTCTCGGCTCTTTCAGATTCCCCAA
>NCFD01000221.1 GCA_002281005.1 Acidocella sp. 35-58-6
AGAGTCCATGTCTGGCTCCACGCATGGAGGATCGTCCCCGCCGGGTAGTCGGTCGTTTCCTGTTCAGCCATCGCTTCATGATAGTTCGGGTCAAACTGCGCCCCCGTTGGGTCCTGGCGGTCGATGCCGTTACGCTCCAACAATGCAACGAACGAGCGTTCAATACCCTCGAAGCCATTCCGCATTTTGGTAACCGCCTCCGGCTCACTTGGCTCAGGCCTCGGCAAACTATCAATGCCGCGCCTGATATTCTCAGCCGCCTCAACCACGTCCCGGGCAAATTTTTGCACGGCATACAGGCGCGCTTCATCAACCTCGCGGCGCACGCGGGCCCGTAAATCGGCCATTTCGGCCTCGGTACGCAATGACTTATCAAGCATTTCCTGTAATGCCAGCTTGAACTGGCTCAGTAGCGCGTCAAACGACTGCTCGATTCCAACCATCCCCCCTCTCAGCCTGGTGACGGCTTCGGGTTCCAGTGCCTCGATGTTCGACGGGTCGCGTCCAATCATACTTCAGATTTACGTGATTGGTTCATCAAAAACAAGTTGGGGCGGTTTGCTACCCTGTTGGCTGCGTCAGTGATTTTAGCTGCCCGCACGCTGCCAGAATATCCTGCCCACGCGGCGTGCGCACCGGCGATGAATAGCCGGCATCCATGATGATATCGGCAAATTTACGGATCGCGGCGGGTGATGATGTCTCGTAACTGCTGCCCGGCCAGGGGTTGAACGGGATCAGATTCACCTTCGCCGGTAACCCTGCGATTAAATAAACCAGCGCCCGCGCGTCAGTCTCGGAATCATTAATTCCCTTGAGCATGACATATTCAAACGTAATCCGCCGGGCGTTGGAAGCCGCCGGATAACGCTTGCAGGCGGCGATCAAATCCTTGATCGGATATTTACGATTCAGCGGCACCAATTCGTCGCGCAGATCATCGCGCACCGCATGCAATGACACCGCGAGGTTCATCCCAAGCTCCTCGCCGGCGCGATCCATCATCGGCACCACGCCGGAGGTGGAGAGCGTAATACGGCGGCGCGACAAGCCAATACCCTCGCCATCCATCACAATCTTCATCGCCGTCGCAACATTTTCATAATTATATAATGGTTCGCCCATGCCCATCAGCACGATAGTCGAGAGCAAGCGCGGCGTCTCACCTTTCGGGCTGGGCCATTCATTATAGTCATCGCGTGCCGCCATGAACTGCCCGACGATTTCAGCGGACGATAAATTACGCGCCAGCCGCTGGGTGCCGGTATGGCAAAACCGGCAGGAGTGGGTGCACCCCACCTGGGAGGAGATGCAAACCGCCCCGCGGTCTTCCACCGGGTCCGGGATGTAAACGGTCTCCACGGCCTCATTATCGCGGAACTTGAACAAAAACTTGCGGGTCTCGTCCTTCGAGAGCTGGTCCAGCGACACTTGCGGGCGGCCCACCACAAAACGCTCCGCCAGTTTCTCCTGCAAGGGCCGGGCGATGCTGCTCATTTTGGAAAAATCAGTCACGCCCTGGTGATAAATCCAATGCCATAACTGCTTGGCGCGGAACGGTTTTTCACCGGCAGCTTCAACCTCGGCGGCAAGCTCCTCGCGCGAGAGCCCCACCAAATCCCGCCTGCCATCCTCCAGCACATTGCTGGGCGGGGCAAAAATAGCGGCTTTGGCAAGAATCCGGTCGCGGTCAGCGGCGGTGAGTTCAGCGTTATAGACGGATTTTACGGACATGCCTTGGTAATAGCGCCGTACGCCCCGGAAAAGCCAGAGAGCGAGAATGTATCAAGCACATAGCCGCTAGGCCCTACGGTCTTCGCCACCGCCTTGTCGCCGGTACGGAACGCTGCCACTGCCTGTGCCCCGCTGGTGGTAAAGGCGGTCTGGCCAGAAGTGTAAAAGTCAATCGCGGTGGCGCCCACGGTCAGGGTCACTACTGGTTTTGCCGGATAATCAAACCCAGCCGCCAGCGTCACCTCATCACGGTCGGCCTTGCGCTGGGTCACCGTGAGCATCACCGCGCCGCGCTTGGCCAATGACGGCGTGGATGTTTGGGCGGTGGTAAAGGCATAGCAGGCCTTGGCGGCCCCGCTGCCATAGGTGGCGGCTGTCCAGTCGCCAAAGGTGCCGAGCGAGGTGGGAGCCCTATCGGCGAGGGCGCTTGCAGGGGCCAGTAAGACCAGGGCTAAAATCAGATGTTTCATGGGGCAAGACATAGCCATGCCCCATGCTCCTCACAAGCAGGAATTTGTGACGAATTTAGCCAAGCTGCGCCTTCACAATTTCATTCACCAGCGCCGGGTTGCCCTTGCCTTGCGTGGCTTTCATCACCTGGCCGACAAAGAAGCCGAATAATTTATCCTTGCCGGATTTATATTCCGCCACCTTGTCCGGGTTGGCCGCCAGCACGGCAGCCACCGCCGCTTCAATCGCGCCAGTGTCGGTGACCTGCCGCAGACCTTTTTCCTCAACAATGGCGGCGGGCATTTTGCCGGTTTCCACCATTATCTCGAACACATCCTTGGCGATCCGGCCATTGATGGTTTTATCGCCGATCAGGTCGAGCAATTCTCCCAAAGCCGCCGCTGAAACCGGCGAGGTTTCAATGGTGCTGCCGGTGCGATTCAATGCCGCAAAAAAATCGCCCGATACCCAGTTGGCTGCCAAACGCGCATCGCGGCCTTTCGCCACGGTCTCATAAAAATCCGCGGTGGTTTGGTCAGCTACCAGCACCCCGGCATCATAAAAGGTGATGCCATATTGCTCGCAAAACCGGCGGCGCTTATCATCCGGCAGTTCTGGCAGTTTGGATTTAAGCTGGGCCACCCAGGCCTCATCGAGGATCAGCGGCAGCAAATCCGGCTCGGGGAAATAGCGGTAGTCATGTGCGTCTTCCTTTGAGCGCATCGAGCGAGTCTCACCCCGCGCCGGGTCATACAGCCTGGTTTCCTGCACCACCTCGCCACCGGCTTCCCATACCGCGATTTGCCGCTGTGCTTCGGCTTCCACCGCATGCATCACAAAGCGCACCGAATTCACGTTCTTGATCTCGCAACGGGTACGGAATTTCTCACCAGGCTTTCGCACGGACACATTCACATCGGCCCGCATCGAGCCTTCTTCCATATTGCCATCGCAAGTGCCGAGATAGCGCAAAATCTGCCGGATTTTCCTCACATACGCCCCGGCTTCCTCAGGCGAGCGAATATCAGGCTCGGAAACGATCTCCATCAACGCCACACCGGCACGATTCAAATCAATCACCGATTTCGTCGGATGCTGGTCATGCATCGACTTTCCGGCATCCTGCTCCAA
>NCFD01000222.1 GCA_002281005.1 Acidocella sp. 35-58-6
CGTTTGAAAATGGCATCATCACCCGCGTATTTACGGAAATTCCAGAGCAGGTGGACATTTGCCTCAGCCATGGGTTTCTTTCAGCCGGGTTGATCGACATCCATAATAACGGCGCGTTCGGGGTGGATTTTGCTGCCGCCAGCCCCACGCAATGGGATGATGTGATCGCTAAACTCGCAGGCCACGGTGTGACCTCGGTGCTGCCCACCATCATCACAGCGCCCCTGGCCGCACTGCACGAATCCGCCCGGCGCGTAGCTGCTGCCATGGCCATGCATGGCGGCATTCTGGGTGTGCATATTGAAGGCCCGTTCCTGGCCGCCGCCAAACGTGGCGCCCACCGGGCGGACTGGCTGCTGCCCCCGGATGCAAAAGCGCTGCTCACCTGCCCGGCGCTGCGGCTGGTCACCCTGGCCCCAGAACTGCCCGGTGCTTTGACCGCAATCGCGCAATTTGTGGCCGCCGGTGTGGCGGTCTCACTGGGCCATACCGAAGCCAATGCCGCCCAGATGCGGGCCGCGGCTGAGGCTGGGGCGACCTTGGTTACCCATGTATTTAACGCACAGTCCCCACTCGGCCACCGCGAACCAGGCGCACCAGGTGTGGCGCTGACCGATGAACGCCTATGGCCCTGCCTGATCGCCGATGGGCTGCATGTGGACCCAGCCATTTTACGCCTCGCCTTCGCCGCCTGCCCGCGGGCGGTGGCCGTGACCGATTCGATCCTCATCGCCGGGCTGGAGGCTGGGGCGCAGGGTGAATTTGGCGGGGCGCTGGCCCGTCTCGGTGCTGAGGGCCTGGGCCGCCGCGCTGATGGCACCATCGCCGGGGCGGGCATTACCCTTGATGAAGGGGTACGCCGCCTGATCGCCGCCGGAATCGCCCCCGAAACCGCTCTGGCCGCCGCCACCGCCCGCCCCGCTGCCGCACTGGGCTTGACTGACCGAAGCACACTGCAGGCCGGGCAGCGGGCGGATATCATCTGGTGGGACGAGACCTTTACCGTGCAGCGCGTCTGGCAAGCCGGTGCCGCCCTCCCCACCACGCACCAGCCGCGCGGCACCGAGACCGTGCGCACCGGCCTCGCGGGGCTGGAATCCCGCCCGGCGGTGGAGATCGTCCAAACATTCCTCGCCCAGGAACGCGCCGCTCAAACCGCGCTGGCATTTGCCGCCCCCAAACTGGCAGCACTCGCTGAGGCTGTAGCCGAAAAACTCGCATCCGGCGGGCGGCTATTCTACGCCGGGGCCGGAACTTCGGGCCGCCTAGCGCTGCTCGATGCGGTTGAATGCGGCCCCACCTTTGGCGTGCCGGAGGGTCTCATCGTCCCGTTACTTGCAGGCGGCGAGATGGCGTTTTTACGCGCCGTGGAAGGCGCGGAGGATAACCGCGCCGCCGCCATCGATGCCCTGACGGCTGAGAATTTTTCCAGCGCCGATGCCCTTATCGGCATCGCCGCCTCCGGTGCCACGCCTTTCACCCTGGCTGCCATTGAGTACGCCAATACGCTGGGCGGCCTCACCGGCGCAATTGTGAACAACGCCGCCACGCCGATCGCCGCCGCCGCGCAGATTGCGGTTGAGATCAATTCCGGCCCGGAAATCATCGCCGGTTCAACCCGGCTCTCAGCGGGTACCACCCAGAAGATCGCGCTGAATATTTTATCCTCCACCGTGATGATCAAGCTCGGCAAAACCCACGGCCCCTACATGGTCGATGTCCGCGCCACCAATGAGAAACTGCGCCGCCGCGCTGCGCGTATCACCGCCGCCATCGCCGGGGTTTCAGAGGAGACCGCCGCGGCTGCGCTGGCGGCCTGCGGCTACGAGGTAAAAGCCGCGATCGCGCGTTTGCGCCGCTTGCCCTAGCCCTTAATCCGCGCTTCTCTGTGATTATTATTTTCAACGGAGAAGAAACATGGGGCAGAGGCTTGCAGGGAAAACCGCCATCATCACCGGTGGCGCCAGCGGTTGCGGGGCCGCCGCTGTCAGGTTGTTTTTAGCTGAGGGCGCGAAGGTCGGCTTCATCGACCGTAACGCCGAACTCGGCGCCGCGCTGGCCGCCGAACTCAACATCCCCTTCGCGCAGGCTGATGTGGCGGACGCCGCGCAGGTCGGCGCCGCTGTTGCCAAACTGCAAGCCGCCAATGGCCCCGCCAATGTGCTGTTCAACCATGCCGGCACCATCATCATCAAACCCTTCCTGGACTGCACTGAAACCGATTGGGACTGGCTGATGGCGGTGAATGTGAAATCGATGTTTTTGGTCACCAAGGAAGTGCTGCCGGGTATGCTGGCCCAAGGCGGTGGTGCGATCGTGTGTACCGCTTCAATCTCGGCCTCCGCCGCCACGCCGATGGAGGTGATTTATAACACCAGTAAAGCCGCCTGCCTGATGTTCGCGCGCTCCATCGCGGTGGAGTTCCGCGATCAAAACATCCGCTGCAACGCTGTCTCGCCGGGCTTTATCGCCACCCCGCACGGTCTGAACGAGGTGAAACAACTGCAGGCGCTGGGCATCGACGCCTCGCCCGAAGGCATCGCCATCCAGCAAGGCCGCATGTGCAAACCTGAAGAAGTGGCACAAGCCGCTTTGTTCCTCGCCTCGGATGACGCAAGCTTCGTTAACGGCACGGAACTATTGGTGGATAACGGCTTTACGGCTGTGTAATTTTTAATCTGCGGCCAGCAGCGCCCGCACACTGTCGGCATCCGGCGCTTCGAGCGCGGCGGCGGCCAGTTGCAGGCAATATTTTGAACTAACCGCGCGAATGGCGCGTTTAACGCGAGGAACGGCGTTGCCGTGCATCGAGAATTGCCTGATGCCGAGGCCAAATAGCAGCGGCGTGGCCTCCGGGCGGCTGGCCAACTCACCGCACAGCGATACCGGGATTTTGGCAGCGGCAGCGGCCACCACGGTCTCATAAATCAGCCGCAAAATCGTCGGCTCCAGCGGATCGTAGAGTTTACTACCCACCGGCAGGCTGCGGTCCGCCGCCAGCGTGTACATGGTGAGGTCATTGGTGCCGATCGCGAAAAAATCAGCATGCTTGGCCAGATGCCTAGCGTTCAACGCGGCGGCGGGTGTTTCGATCATGATGCCGAGCGGCGGGCGGGTTTCCGCCATCCGCACGTTACGGCGTTTCAGCCGCCGCCAGACGCGGTCATAAATTTCCCAGGCGGCGATAATTTCGGCGCGGAACCCCACCATCGGCAGCATGATCCGCACCGGCCCGGCGGCGGAAGCGCGTAAAATCGCGGCCAACTGGGTCTCAAATAAATCAGGGTGGCGCAGCAACAAACGAATACCGCGCAA
>NCFD01000223.1 GCA_002281005.1 Acidocella sp. 35-58-6
GGGCAAGGCTGAATTGCAGCGTGATGACCGAAGCTCCGGCGGAGCTCGCCGAGGACATTTGCTGCAACCCTTCCATCTCACCGAGCTGGCGTTCCAATGGCGCGGTGACGGAGGATGTCATTACATCCGGGCTGGCACCGGGGTAGAATGTCTGCACCTGGATGGTTGGGTAATCGACATCAGGCAAGGCCGAAACAGGTAAAAATTTATAGGCGAGCAACCCCACCAGCACCACCGCGATCATCAATAGCGATGTTGCGACCGGCCTGAGGATAAATAATTTAGAAGGGTTCATGGGCGCGCAGGAACTACTGCGCTGCGGCGGGCGGCAGGTGTTTTTTATGCGGCGCGGCGCCGGTGCTGGGTGCTGCAACAGGTGTGGCTATCGTCACCTTCATGCCATTGGTCAGCCGGTCCACGCCGTCGGTCACCACCACCTGTCCAGGTGTAAGGCCTTTGGTAATAACCGTGTTGATACCATCAGTAATTCCAGGCGTGATGGTTTGCACGGACACTGTGTTGTCGGCCCCTACCACATAAACGTAGCTGCCAGGCGCACCACTTTGCACGGCTTGCGCCGGTACCAATGGAACATTCTGCAAGGTTCTCACTGTTAGATGGATATTGACGAATTCATTGGGAAATAAAATCGAATTGGTGTTGGCGAAGGTGGCGCGTAATTTTACGGTGCCGGTGCTGGTATTTACCTGATTATCAACGGCGGTCAGCGTGCCATCGGCAATTTTGGTAGCATCATCGCTAGTATAGGCACTGGCAACCAGGTTGGCGCCAGATTGCATTTCCGTCAGCACCGGCGCCAGTTCGGTTTGCGAAATGCTGAAAATAACCGTGATAGGAGAAATAGTGGTGATGACGGCGATGCCAGTGCTACTGCCTGAAGTGACGTAATTGCCGGGGTCAACCAGACGCAACCCCACAGTGCCCGCCACCGGTGCGATAATGTGGCAGTAGGTGAGATCAAGTTTGGCGGTATCGATCTGCGCTTGGTCGACCTGCACGGTCGCGGTCTCCTGTACGACCAGAAATTTTTGGTCCGCCACCTGCTGGGCCGAGATGGAATCCTGCTTCTGTAATATCTCGTAGCGGGCAAGGTCGGATTTGGCTTGCGCCAGCGTGGCGCTGTCCTTGGCCTGCTGGGCGGTATATTGTTCCAACTGCACCTGATAAGGCCGCGGATCGATTTGGGCGAGGTACTGACCCTTGGTGACGCTTTCACCTTCAGTGAACGCAACGTCGGTTAAATAACCGCTCAGTTGCGGAAGAACCGTTACGGTGGCGGTAGGCGTTACGGTTCCCAAAGCAGTGACAGTTTCAGGCATCGGTCCGGCTACAACTTTTGCCACGCCTACCGCCTGCGCTGAAGCAACATGGGTGGTGGCTGACGGCCCGGCGTGGCGCCAATAAGTAAAAACCCCTACGAGAAGAATAATGATCAGCAGGAAAATCAGCGAACGCCAACGCCGCTTCGGTTTTGCTACGCCGTCGACTACCGGTTCAACCACGCCAAACTCCGTTCGTTTTAGACTACATGGCTATGACTAGCCGGTATTCCCACTGCGTTCATCTTTGCCGCGTTACCGGGATATAACAAAACGTAACACGGGCGACTCAGATGGGACGGATAACCGCCTGACCACCTATATAAGGGCGCAGAACTTCAGGCACGTTAACCGTTCCATCCTCGTTCTGATAGGTCTCCAGCACGGCTATCAAAGCACGGCCAACCGCCACACCGGAGCCATTTAACGTATGCACAAAGCCCAAGGTTTTGCCGTCCGCTTCACGGTAGCGGGCGTTCATGCGGCGGGCCTGAAAGGCACGAGTGTTCGAGCACGAGGAAATTTCCCGGTACATGCCCTGCCCCGGCAGCCATACCTCGAGGTCATATGTTTTTGCCGCCGAGAACCCGGTGTCACCGGCGCATAGCAGCACCCTGCGGTACGCGAGACCAAGGCGCTCCAGAATGGTTTCGGCGCAGCGCGTCATGCGCTCATGCTCGGCATCGCTCTCATTGGGGTGCGTGATGCTGACCATTTCCACTTTAGGAAACTGATGCTGACGCAGCATACCCCGCACATCACGCCCGGCCGAGCCGGCTTCTGAGCGAAAGCAAGGGGTCAGCGCCGTGACGCGGATAGGGAGTTGTGCCGCCGGTAAAATCTCGTTGGCGGCCATATTGGTTAGCGAGACCTCAGCGGTGGGGATCAACCAGCGGCCATCGGTGGTTTTGAACAAATCCTCGGCAAATTTCGGAAGCTGGCCGGTGCCGAACATGCTGGCATCGTTCACCAGCAACGGAACTGTGGTTTCAGTATAGCCATGCTCGTTGGTGTGAATATCGAGCATAAACTGGCCGAGGGCGCGTTCCAGCCGGGCCAGACCGCCGCGCAGCACCGTAAAGCGTGAGCCTGCCAATTTTGCGGCGGCGGCAAAATCCATCTGGCCGAGGATCTCACCAATTTCAAAATGCTGTTTCGGCGCAAATGAAAATGCTTTGATCTCACCGAAAAATTTTACCACGACATTGTCAGCCTCATCGCGGCCATCAGGAACGTCGGCGTCCATAACATTAGGCAATATCGCCAAACGTTCACGCAATTCGGACTCCAACTGAGGCACTTGCGCTTCAAGTTGCTCCATTGAGCGCCGTAATTCAGCGCCATTTGCCTCTAATTCTGAGGTATCCGCCTTGGCTCGTTTCGCTTCACCTATTCGCTTTGCCAGCGCGTTTCGTTCAGCTTGTAATAGCTGCAACTGTGCGACCGCCGCACGCCTCAGGTCATCAACCGCTAGAGGGGCAAACGAAGCATTTTCCAGCCGGCGGCGTGCCATGGCGGTATCGAATGCTGCTGCATCCTCACGAATGCTACGAATGTCATGCATCGGTTTCGTCCACGCTGGCTTCGTCAGTTGTCTTTGGCTCGACCATCTTCACGGAAAACACTGAAATTTCGTACAGCAATATCAAGGGAATCGCGAGGCCGGACTGGGTGAGCACATCTGGCGGTGTTAAAATCGCCGCAACAATAAAACACCCTACATACGCGTAGCGCCGATATTTTTTCAAACCTGCCGAGGTAATGATACCTACTTTGCCCAGTAGCGTGAGGAGCACCGGGAGTTCGAATGAGAGCCCAAACGCGAAGATCAGCTTCATGACCAAATTGAGGTAATCTGAAACCTTGGCCATCAGGTCGATCTGAACATCGGCACCGGGTGCGGTGTTCTGAAAGCTCAGAAAAAATTTCCAGGCGGTGGGGAATATTACGTAATAGGCCAG
>NCFD01000224.1:0-3291 GCA_002281005.1 Acidocella sp. 35-58-6
CGGTTTTCTGTATGCGGGGCTGATGATCGACAAGACGGGCGCGCCCAAGGTGATCGAATTCAATGTGCGCTTTGGTGACCCTGAGTGCGAAACCCTGCTGCCGCTGATGCAGTCCGATTTGCTGACGGTGCTGCAGGCCGCGACCAATGGTACGCTGAAACACGCCGCCATCACCTGGAAAAACGCCGCCTCGGCGACTGTGGTGATGTGTTCCAAAGGTTATCCTGGCGCCTATGCCACCGGTAGTGAAATTTATGGTTTGGAGGAAGCAGGCGTGCTGCCCGGCGTAATGATTTTCCATTCAGGCACCATGGCCGAGCAGGGCGGTATTTTGGCCAATGGCGGGCGGGTGCTGGCGGTGAATGCCATCGGCGATGACCTCGCGCAGGCAGTTGCGCGGGCCTATGCGGCGGTGGATACCATTGAGTGGCCGGATGGGTTCTGCCGACGTGACATTGGCAGGCGTGCGCTCGGTTTGTTATAAACGCGAAGTCGAATCCTATTTAGGACCGCAGAATTTAGGATCGTAGAGCGTTTCCAAATAATATCATCGGGCCCTAGGTTAACGCCTGCGCCCTTACCAGCCGGGCAAACGCGCCTTCGGCGGCGAGTAGCTCGGCATGAGTGCCTTGCTCAATCGCCTTGCCATTGGCCATCACCACGATCATGTCGGCATCCTTCACAGTGGAAAGCCGGTGCGCCACCACAATGGTAGTGCGGCCCGCCCGTAGGGTGGCCAGGGCCGACTGCACCGCCGCCTCACTCTCCGTGTCGAGGGCGCTGGTGGCTTCATCGAGCAGTAAAATCCGCGGGTTGCGCAATATCGCCCGCGCCAGAGCCACGCGCTGGCGCTGTCCGCCGGAGAGCCGCTGGCCATTCACCCCAACGCGGGTGGCAAAGCCCTCCGGCATGGCAGTGATGAACCTGGTACACGCCGCTGCTTCCGCCGCCGCCGCGATCTCAGCGGGCGTGGCATCAGGTTTGCCCATGGCGATGTTGGCTTCGATGCTCTCGTCAAACAACAGTGCATCCTGCCCGACATAAGCGATTGCGGCGCGTAATGAGGCCAAGGTGACATGGCTGATATTGGCGCCATCGATCATAATTTCACCGGCGGAGGGCGTGTAAAGCCGGGGGATCAATGCCAGCGCGGTGGATTTGCCGGCCCCTGAGGTGCCAACCAGGGCCAGCATTTTGCCGGGGGTCGCTGTGAATGAGAGGTCAGCAAGGCCGGGGCGGCCATCAGGGTAGGCGAAGGCCACATGGTTAAACAGCAATTCGCCAGGGCCATCGGGGAGAGCAGCCGCGCCGGGTAAGTCTGCGATGGCGGCAGGTTCGTCGATCACATTGAACACCCGCACGAGCCCAGCAAGCCCTTCCTGTACCGCAGAATTCATGGTGCCAAGTGCGCGCAAAGGCCGCGAGGCGATTAGTAGCGCCGAGATAAAGCCCATGAAGTTACCAACACCTTCGCCGCCGATGGCATTACGATAGCCCTCAAAGCCAATCACCATCGCCACTGCCACGCCGCCGAGCACTTCGAGCATCGGGTCCAGCCGGGCGCGGACCTTGGTCATTTTGATCAGTGAGTCATAAAGTTGCTGAAACGCGCCATTGGCGCGGGTTTTTTCATGTGTTTCCAGCCCGTAAGCGCGCACCGTGCGGGCTTGCGCGAAGCTTTCATTGAGGGTGGCGGCGGTCAGGCCCATGGTCTCCTGCATACCGCCAGAGGCCCGGCGCATGCGTTTGCCGATTTTTTGCACCGGAATACCTGCCAGCGGATACAGTACTGCCGCAATCAGGCTGAGCTTCCAGTCGATGGCGATCATGGTGACGACCAGCCCTACCACCGTGGCGGCATCGGCCACTGCGTTTACCGCACGGGTCATGGCATCGCGCACCACCGTGGCATCGGTCGTGAAGCGGGCCGCCAGGGTGGCGGGCGCCTCGCGCTCTACCCGCGCCAGAGCGGCGTCGGTTAAGTGCCCGAACATCGCAACCTGTAGCCGCCGGATGATCAGCAGCACCATGTCCTGGGTCAGAACGGTCTGAAAATACATGGAAAAGCCTTTGATCAGGGTGACCACCAGCACCATGATCGGCACCTGATACAAAATTCGGGCGTCGCGCTTCGAGAACAGATTGAAGGCCCAGTCGATAATGGCGGGGTACAGAGCGGTGGTGCCGGACATGATCAGGGTCATCACCACAATCAGGATGATCCGGCCACGATAGAACCTTACATGCTCGCGCCAAAGTCGGCGGATCAGCGCGATGGTGGAGGCTTGGGGTAGCTCTGACGACGGCATATTCATGACGACCGCTTAGCCAGAATTCCACCAACCGACAAATTGCGTTAAGGCGTAAGCTATGGATACAATTTTTAAAGGCGATATTTCCACCAAGTCCGGCCGCCGCAACGCCTGGCTTGATGCCTTGTTTGTCGACCATGCGATATTGCGGATATGGTGGACCAATTTTGCCATTGTTGCGCCTGGCCGGTTGTATCGCTCCAACCACCCCACTCCGGGCAACCTGGCGGCATTTACCCGCAAAACCGGCTTGAAGTCGCTGATCAACTTGCGTGGGCAGGCGAAAAATGGCTCGGATGCGCTCTCGCGCGATGCGGCGGCCAGACTGGGCCTGGATTTTTACGATATGGCGCTGGAATCCCGTGGGGCGCCGCAAAAGGACCGGATTTTCAGGCTGGCCGAAATTTACCGCACCATGCGTGCGCCTGGATTGATCCACTGCAAATCAGGCGCTGACCGGGCTGGCCTGGCGGCAGGTTTATTTGTGCTGATCGATGGTGGCACGGTCAAAGAAGCGATGCGTCAGCTAAGTTTCCGGTACGGTCATATCAAGCAGGCTAAAACCGGAATTCTCGACATGTTTTTTGCCTCCTACGCCCGCGATGGCGAGGGCAAAAAGCCGTTTCTCGACTGGGTGCGCGAGGATTACGACGAAGCAGCTCTCCGTGCGGCCTTCAAGGCAAATTCGATCGCGGGATTCATCAACGACAAAATTTTGTCGCGCGAATAGCCGGGTTTATTTATCGGCGCTAGTTTTTTTCAGTGTGGCGTTTTGCACGGCCTCGTGAATGCCGCCTGCACCTTCGGTGGCGGCTGCCGCTGCGACATCGCCCCAATAAGGCGTGATATCGCTGAGGCTTAAATCGTGCAGTTGGGTGACCTGACCGATTTTGCGGCCGTTGGCATCATGGATCATCCAGTCAATTTCAACCAAAATTTGATTGTTGGCATCGGCTTTGGTTTTGACAACGCCGTTGAT
>NCFD01000224.1:3345-4682 GCA_002281005.1 Acidocella sp. 35-58-6
AGCCTGGCCGGGCGATTTTCCAATGAATTCGGGTTACTTTGCTGGATGCTGGCATTCACCGCGGCGAGAAGTTTGGACAGCGTTGCGGCGTCGGTGACGGCGGCATGGTTCAGCGTGTCAGGCGTGCCGTTAGCCCATGCCGCCGCATCAATGCTGGCGCCATCCTCATTGCCGTAGGTTTTTCCATCGGGACCGTTGATTTGGTAGTGTGGAATCACCTGCGTACCTGACAGCGTGGCGGTGGTGATGATCTGCCAGTCGGTTTTGTCCGCTGGTTTGGCGACGCTCGGAATATCAGCGGCAACCAGGGCTGTTGCGAGGTCACTGGCGTATAGCTTGGCGGCGTCATTGCTCAGCAGGGCGTTGGTGGGTGTCGGTACGATCAGCACCGGCGGCGGCGGTACCGCGAGGCGTGCGGCCGCAGGACCAGGGTTGCCGTAAAATGGCTCAGGCAAGGTGCCGCAACTGGTGAGTAACAAGGCGGCGGCGAGGGGGGCGTATTTCATAGGCGAATAACCGATATCTGATGGCCGATGGCGGGCTCATGGCGAAGCGTCCGGCGGCGGTGGGAGAAAAAGTTGATTTCATCTGCGCAGGTGTCATGCGGCAGGATTTCAGTCGTCACGCCAACGCTGTGCAATCGGGCGGCGCAGTAGCCGGGCAGGTCAAACTGCCAATGGTCTGGACGGCCGTCGGCGAAAAATTTTGCGGCGCTGGGGTTGTGAGCCAGCACAGCATCGCGCAGGTCAGCGGCGACCTCGTAACTTCGCTGATGAATGCAGGGGCCAATGGCAGCGACGATGGTTTGGGCGCCGAGTTTTTGCATCGCGGCGATAGTGGCTTCAAGCACGCCTGAGACGGCGCCGCGCCAGCCGGCATGGGCAGCGCCGATGACGCTACCTTGCGTGTCACTGAACAGCACCGGCGTGCAATCAGCGGTGACAATGCCGATGGCGAGGCCGGGCGTGGCGGTGACCAGCGCATCGGCTTCCCCCCCGTGGCCGATGGGCCAGGCGGTGGTGGCGGTGATGACGCCGGTGCCGTGAATTTGTTTGACGCCGAGCAGGTTTTCCGGAGCGATACCAATTGTTTGAGCTACCAGCTTGCGGTTTTGTAAAACATTGGTCAGCGCATCGGCACCGGAGAGGCTGCAATTCAGACTGGCATACGGGCCGTTTGAAACACCGCCTCGGCGGGTGAAAAACCCGTGACGGGCGGGCAGCGCCGCCGTGAAAGGGTCATAACCCGCATCTGCATGCCTAATCACACCCATACCTGGATCATTGCGTAAAACCCTTGCCAGTCTTGCAGCAGCGTCATCCGTGCCATCGGCAACT
>NCFD01000225.1 GCA_002281005.1 Acidocella sp. 35-58-6
GATGATGCTCATTGGCGCGTTGGCTTTGGCAGGTATTCCGCCGTTCTCAGGTTATTATTCAAAGGACGCGATTTTGGATGCCGCGTTTGCTGTTCACACCCCGATTGGTATGTATGGCTGGGTTTGCGGCGTGGTAACGGCAGGGCTGACGGCGTTTTATATCTCACGTCTGTTCCTGTTGACCTTCCACGGTAAATCGCATGCGCCGAAGGACGTGCAGGCGCACGTGCATGAAAGCCCGCTGGTGATGCTAGCACCTTTGGCGGTTTTGGCCTGTGGTGCGGTGGGCACCGGCTTTATGCTGGATCATTCGTTTGTGGGGACGGGGTCGGCAAATTTCTGGGGTGCCAGTATTAGCGCTGGAAGTATTATGGCTAAATTTGAGGACGTTCCCTCGATGGTTGAGATGGCGCCATTATTTGCGGGTCTCGCGGGCATTGCGGTGGCGGCAATATTTTATATTTTTGTGCCAACCTTGCCATCGCTGTTCGCCACACGTTTTGCTGGGGTTTATCAGTTCCTACTGAATAAATGGTACTTCGATGAATTGTACGACGCGATTTTTGTCAGGCCGATTTTGCGACTGGCAAAGTTTGCCTGGCATGTAGGCGACGAACAGATGATCGACGGTGTGCCGAATGGGCTGGCCACATTAACGGCTGATGCATCTTCGCAATCAGTCAAGTTGCAAACTGGCTCGATCGCGCTTTATGCGTTCGTCATGTTGATCGGTTTGCTGGCATTTTTAAGTATTTTCCTGTGGGTGCGCTGAGATGAATTCGCTGGGCTTTCCCATTCTGTCACTCATCACCTTCCTGCCTTTGGCGGGGGTGGCCTTTATCGCCACGTTGCGGGGAGATGAAGCCGCAGTAGCACGTAATGCCCGCTGGGGGGCGTTATGGGTTAGCCTGATTGTGTTGGCCCTGGCAGTGTATTTGTGGATCTCGTTTGATCCCAAGCAAGCTGGCTTCCAGTTTGTTGAAACCCAACCGTGGTTGAGCGGGTTGGATGTACAATACCGCATGGGCGTTGACGGTATCAGCCTGTTTTTAATTTTACTAACGGCCTTCATCACGCCGATTGCGATTGTTTCAAGCTGGAACATTTCCATCCGCGTGCGCGAATTCATGATCGCGTTTTTGCTGCTGGATACCATGACGATCGGCATGTTCTGTGCCCTTGATCTTGTGGTGTTCTACATCTTTTTTGAAGCGGTGCTGCTCCCGATGTATCTTATCATTGGGGTGTGGGGCGGCGAGCGGCGGATTTACGCGGCGGTGAAGTTTTTCCTGTTCACCCTAACGGGCTCATTGTTGATGTTACTGGCGTTGGTGTGGATGTGGCGTAACGCCGGTACCACCAACATGATCACGCTGTTGCACACACCAATTCAGCCGCAGGTGCAAACATGGCTGTTCATCGCGTTCCTGGCATCGTTTGGCGTCAAGGCGGCGGTATGGCCGCTGCATACATGGTTGCCCGATGCGTATGGCGAGGCGCCGCTGCCCGGCACCATCATGCTAGCTGCCGTGCTTTCGAAAATGGGTTCGTATGGGTTTTTACGCATCACCGTGCCGATGTTGCCCCATGCCAGTGAAATGGCGGCACCGCTGATGTTCACGCTCGGCGTGGTGGCGGTAATTTACGTATCGTTGGTTGCTCTGGCGCAAACTGACATGAAGCGGATGATCGCTTATTCGTCGGTTGCCCATATGGGCCTGATTGTGATTGGGATTTTCACCTTCACAGTGGAAGGTATCGAGGGTGCATTACTGCAAATGCTCTCGCACGGTTTCATCATTACTGGTCTGTTTATATGCGCGGGCGTGCTGATCGCGCGCGGCGAGACCATGACACTCACAAAGCTCGGCGGCCTGGCCCTGCGGATGCCGGTTTATGCGACCTTGCTGATGCTGTTCGCGCTGGGCTCGATGGGTATGCCGGGGACCTCGGGATTTGTTGGTGAGATTCTCGTCATTGTCGGTGCCATGAAGGTGAATTTCTGGGTCTCCGCTTTGGCGGCCACCGGCATGGTGCTGGGGGCGGCCTACATGCTGGTACTGCTACGGGCTGTGTTATTCGATAAAATTTCGAGGCCGGCTCTGGATAGTCTGAAGGACCTGCGGCCGATTGAATTGGCGATGCTGGTGCCGTTGGCGCTGATGGTATTGTGGCTGGGTGTTTACCCGACCAGCTTTACCCATGTATTCGACGCGCCGGTGAACGCCATGGTGCAGGCGCACTTCGCGGCCATAACGCCGCCTGTTTCCGCAACGCCGGTTTCTCTTGCGATGGTGACCAAATGAGCCCGCTATTGCCCACCCTCTTGCCGGAATTGTCGCTTGGCCTGGGTGGCATGGCGTTATTGATGTTCGGGGTACTCTCAAAAACCAATCAGTTCATGACATGTAGTCTGGCGGCTGTGGCTTTACTGGCGATTACCGGCGTGTTTATTTTACTGGCCCCGGCGGGAATGGTATTTGGCGGCCTGCTGACCACGACCGATTTCACCCGATATGCCGACCTATTGGTGTTGCTGGGTACGGCGGCGGCATTGGTTTTATCGCTTGATTATAACCAGCGTGAGGACATCGCGCGCTTTGAATTCCCGGTCCTGGTGATTTTCGCGGTACTGGGAATGATCGTGATGATCTCGGCCTCAGATATGATGACCTTGTATCTGGGCTTTGAGCTGCAGTCGCTGGCATTATATATTTGTGCGGCCTTCGCGCGGGATTCATTACGCTCCACCGAGGCCGGCTTAAAGTATTTTGTGCTTGGTGCATTGGCATCCGGCCTGCTGATCTATGGTATTTCGTTGGTTTATGGGTTCGCCGGCACCACCAATTTTGCAGCACTCGCGCACCTGTTCGATGGCAGCCAGGCTGCCGGATATGGCACGGTCATCGGCATCGTGTTCGTGCTGGTTGGTATCGCCTTTAAAATTTCGGCGGCGCCGTTTCATATGTGGACTCCCGATGTTTATGAAGGTGCACCCACCCCAGTGACCGCGTTGTTCGGCACCGCGCCGAAGGTAGCCGCTATGGCGTTGTTACTGTCGGTTATGGTCGGGCCGTTTGGTCATTTGCTAAGCCAATGGCAAATGCTGATCGAAATTCTTAGCGTTATTTCGATGGCGCTTGGTGCGCTCGCCGGAAGCACGCATCGCACGGCGTAGCAGCGCCTCGTCGACCGCGACCCGCGTGCGTTCTTCGGCCCAGTCCGCACCGGGCATCGGCGGGATGGCATTCGGGGGCTGCGCCGCAGCCTGCTCCGCGCCATC
>NCFD01000226.1 GCA_002281005.1 Acidocella sp. 35-58-6
GGCGAGGGTTATTCGCTGCTGCCGGCGCTGGCGGTTGCCGCGCGGCCCGAGATCAGTGAGTTGGTCCATTGCCGCAACCTGAACGAGCCTAATGCTGGCCGCACCGTGGCGTTGGTGTGGCGTGCCAGCGACCCGCGCGAGACGCAGTTCCGCCAGTTGGCCGCCTTGTTGCGCCGCGAGGCACCTGTGGATGTCACCCGGCTGTAACCCTATTTTAGAGGCGGATTCAGAAGTGGGCTGTTGAGGACGGAAGGTTTGAAGCTGCGATGTGGTTCATCGCGGCGAAAACCTGACGCATCCGTCGCGAAAAGGGCCCGTCAGCCCGCAACCGCCCGCTTCTGGAACAGCCTCTCAGGGTGCTGGCACCGCAAACAAAAACACCGAGACCACACCGGCATTTTTAAAGGTCAGGCTGCACGGGATAATGCCGCCGAATTGCACCGGGAAGTGGGTTGAGGTCAGCAGCAAATGCGGACCATTGGCGGTGAGCGTGACATCCTGCTGCGCGGGGATCGCCAGATTGCTGATCGGCTGGTTATTCGGGCCAACCAGACTGGTGGTGTCTGCCACCGGGCAATTGGCGGCGGTTAGCGTATCAGCGCTGCTGATATTGTGGATTTGCAAAAAACCTTGCGTCGAATCACCGGCCTTGGCGGTTTGATAGATCGTGCCGTGGCGGGCGATGATATTTCCCGAGAGAGCGCCGTCTGATGTTGAAAATGAAATGGCAGCAGAGGCAAGCAAAAGCAAAAACGGGCTAAACGGCATCAGGCGAGGCTTTCATATTTATCAAGCCGCCATGAGAGTGGCTCATCCATCGCCAACCGGTACCACGTATCCACCAAAGGATGCGCGCGTACAGCCTGGACATAGGATTGCGCAGCGGCTGAGAGCGGTGGCTGAAAGGTGATGAAGCGGGCCACCACCGGCGCGAACATCGCATCGGCGGCGTTGAAATGGGTACCGAATAAATACGGACCATCGGTGCCGAAACTGGCGCGGGTCTGGGTAAATATATGGTCGATGCGGGCAATATCAGCGAGGCTTTCAGCGTTCTGACCAAGGCCGGCATAGTTACGGCCAAGGTTCATCGGCATGGCCTGCCGGAGGCTGCAAAACCCGGCATGCATTTCAGCAGCAATCGACCTTGCATGGGCGCGGGCAATTTTGCCGGTAGGCCACAAAGCGGGTTCAAATTCAGCGCAATATTCGGCAATCGCCAGGCTTTCCCATATTTTGGCACCCTGGTGTTCAAGGTAGGGCACCAGCCCGTTGGGAGACACCGCTTTGACCGCCGCCGTGGCCCCTCCGGCGATGGGGATGACAAATTCCTCAACTTGCAGTTTGGCGAGCTTAACCATCAGCCAGCCGCGCAGCGACCACGAGGAGTAACGCCGTGTTCCAAGGTATAATTTATCAGCCACACACCACCTCACCCTTCAGCGCCACAAGCGCTCCGGGTGTTAATCTATCACGGGTGCGGTCATCTCGGAACCATTGCGGATGTATTCACCGGTGGTACAGGCGGCAAGGAAACTGAAAACATCGCGAAACACCGGGGCACGCCAGGTAAACACCGGCAGCACGGTCAGGATGATGTCGATGTGACCGAGTTTAGGGTAGATTTTGGTCTCCACCACGCCACCCGCGTGCCGCAATTTGGCACCTAATGCGGTGGTGTTGCGCGGCAATACCGTGGTGTCCTGGCCGCCATGCAACAGGAGCAAAGGCGGGGCAGAATCGCGGGTATAGGTGATGGGCTGGGTGAGCGTGATATCCGCCGGGGGAGAGAAGATGTCCTTGATGATGGGGTCGCGCAGCGGCAGGAAATCATACGGGCCTGAAATGCCAATGACGCCCGCCAGACGGTCTGGGCTGGTCCCAGCGGCGTCCAGAAATTGTGGGGCCAAAGCCAGCATCACGGCATTATAGGCACCGGCGGAGTGGCCGATGACAAATATCTGGTCCGCATTGCCGCCGTGTTGGGTGGCATTGTTGATGACAAAAGCGGTGGCGGCGGCGCAATCGCTCAAAAAGTCAGGGAATTTGACCTGCGGGTAGAGCCGGTAGTCCGGCACCGCCACCACAAAACCGCGCCGTGCCAGCAAGGCCGCCATAAATTGGTAGTCCGCCCGGTGGCCAAACTGCCAGGAGCCGCCATAGAAAAATACGATAACCGGCAGCGGGCCAGAGGCGTTGGTGGGGCGATAAATGTCGATTTTGTCGCGCTCGGCGGGGCCATAGCTAATATTGCGGGTGATGGTCAGCCCGGCGGTGCCGATGGCTTTGTTGATCAGGTCGAGAGGGCGCGGCAAAAAGCTCATGGCATATAACGTAGCGCAACATTGGCCCCGTGGGAGAGCAGGTTTTATCACGCCCGCGTTACCCTGGCGTTGTTGCAAGCAAGGCGGCGCCACGCTACCGGCACGTTCATGAATAAATTACAGTGGGCCGGGCTGGACTTAAGCACCCCGAAAGTGATGGGGATATTGAATGTCACCCCGGATTCCTTCTCAGACGGCGGCAGGTTTGTGGATGCAGAGGCGGCAATTGCCCGCGGGCGGGAGATGCTGGCGGCGGGGGCGGATATTCTGGATGTAGGCGGTGAGAGCACCAGGCCGGGGGCGGCGGTGATTTCCACTGATGAGGAGACGGCCCGGATATTGCCGGTTTTGCAGGCGCTGGCGGGTGAGGCGGTGATTTCGGTGGATACCCGCAATGGCGCCACCATGGCGGCAGCACTGGAGGCAGGGGCCAGGATTATCAATGATGTGTCCGGCCTGCGCCATGACCCGAAGGCGGCGGCGCTGGTGGCGGCGGCAAACTGCCCGGTGGTGCTGATGCATATGCGGGGCTCGCCCATGACCATGAACTGTCAGGCGCATTATGTGGATGTGGCCCGCGATGTGATGGCCGAGCTGGTGGCCATTCGGGATGCCGCTGAGGCGGCGGGGGTAAAGCCTACAAACATCGCACTCGACCCTGGGCTGGGGTTTGCCAAAATGGGGGCGCAGAATTTGGCGTTGTTGCGCGAGACCTGGGCGTTTGTGGCCCTCGGGCATCCGCTGGTGATTGGGGTGTCGCGCAAGCGCTTTGTAGGGGAATTTGGTGAGGAGCCGGAGGCCGCCAAGCGCTTCCCCGGCTCGCTGGCGGCGGGGTTATATGCCCTGAACCAGGGGGCGCATATTCTGCGCGTGCATGATGTGGCCGAAACCGTGCAAGGCGTTAAAATGTGGCAGCAATTGACGAACCCGTCC
>NCFD01000227.1 GCA_002281005.1 Acidocella sp. 35-58-6
CGATCGCACACACCAGCGGTAACCCAAGCCCATGCCCAGGGGTTTGGCGGCTACGGTCAAGTCGCACAAAGCGCTGAAATACGCGCTCGCGCTCGGCTTCCGGAATGCCAGGACCAGAGTCTGCCATTTCGAGATATACCGTTCCGGTTTCAGCTTTCACAAGCGATAGTGTCATCACTGTACCAGACGGGCAGTGCCGGATGGCATTCTCCACTATGTTCACAATCATTTGCGTCAGCAGGGCAATATCGCCGTGAATCGATACGGCGTCCGCAACGACAACCGTGAGGCTCTGTCCACAATCTTCGGCAACCAAAACGAATTCGTCTCCGATGCTACGGACCAGCGCCGACAGGTCGGTAGTAACGAAGCCACCATACAACGCACCCGCTTCAATTTCCGAGAGCCGCAGCAGCGCCGCAAATAACGAGATGATGAGATCACTTTGTGCCAGCGCCTCGTTTAACTCCTGTGCCAGTAACGTGCTATCTTGTGCTACCGCCAACCGCGTGATGCGCACCAGCCGACCATGCAGTCTCATCAGTGGTGAGCGCAGGTCGTGGGCGATGTCGTTTGTTACCTGCCGGGCGTTTTCTACCAGCCGCTCGATCATTTCCAGCATGCGGTTGAGATCTTCGGTGAGCACATCCAACTCGTCATCAATGCCATAGGCCTCGATGCGCCTTGATAGGTCGCCCGTCATTATGGCGGCGCTGGCCTCGCTGATGGCACTCACCCGTTTGAGACTATACGAAGCTATCAATATGCTGGCGAGCAGACCTAGGCCAATCATGGCGCCGAAGACGATAGCAAAAATAAAGGCGATACGGCGGTTGAGTGTTGCAAATACCGTGGCGTCTTCACCGATAAACAAAACACTACCGTCGGCTAGTCGCACGCCGGTACCGTCGATGCGCTCAACACCGGGCGACATAGCCGGATCTTGCAACGGCGTGAGGCTCTGCCAGGTGAGCGGAGCAGCGGGCATCGGCATGGTTTGTACCAGTATCCGCCCCTGTGCATTCGCCAAGGCATAATAGGTATGGCCCGCGCCTGCCTTCGTGGTCAGAGCAATTTCCGCAGCCACCGTCGTGTGGTCTGACGCTGCGTCCGAGAGTATGTCAGCGCGGTCGCTGGCAACGATCGGCGACAACTCTTCATATGCGGCCAGCTTCGTTGCCTTATAGAGAAGCGCGAATACAATCACTGCGGCGATGGTTGAAAACAGCGTGCCCAGCACGGCGAGCCGGAAGCTCGCCATGCGAAACAGGCTAGCACGGGTACGTGGTTTGTTCACTGGTCCTGAGCGGCGCTAATCCGGTATCCTGCACCACGGATTGTCTGGATCAACTCATGCGGGAAACCGCGATCCACCTTCAGGCGAATACGGCAGATATGCGATTCCACTAGCGTTGTCTGCGGGTCGAAATGATAGTCCCAGACGGCTTCCAGCAGCATCGTGCGCGTTACCACAGCACCAGCGTTTAGCATCAAATATTCCAGCAGGCGGAACTCGCGCGCCGTGAACGCAATACGCCGTTCGCCACGGGTGGCCACCTGAGACAAACGGTCAAGTACGAGGCCGCCCACCTGCAGCGTGCTCTCATCTTTACGCATCTCACTGCGCCGGCGCACCGCATCAATTCGTGCCGTTAATTCGGCGATATCGAAGGGCTTCACCACATAGTCATCAGCTCCGGCACGCAGGCCACGGACCCGCTCATCCACCCGGCCCAGGGCAGTCAGCAGAATAATTGGAGTTGCGATCTGCATCGAGCGTAGCGCCTGCACCATGCCCACACCATCAAGTCTTGGCAGCATCCGATCGATCAGCAGAACATGAAAGTCATGCGTTGCGGCTTGCATTAGGCCGTCGCGGCCATCGGCACTCACCGTTACATCGTGACCTACCGCTGCCAGTTCGGCCGTTACATAGCGGCACATCTCTGTGTCGTCTTCAACAAGCAATATATGCATCAGTAACTGATCTCCTCCAGGGAGCGGGCGCGTGTACGCGGCCCGAAGGCGCCAATAATGATAACGGCAATGGCCATGGCCACGCCAATGAATACCGCAATGGCCAGCACCCCGCCATCATAAAGAAAATAGCCTACCGCCAGCCCGGCGAAAGCCGCCGAGAGGCGGCTCCAGGAATAAACAAACCCAATTGCCCGCGCTCGCATTCTGGTGGGGAACAACTCAGCCTGATAGGCATGGAAAGCGGTGGACATAGCGTTGGAAGCGGCGGTGAACAGTACCCCGAAACCAATGAGTGCGGGTGGCCAGGAGGAAAGTGCAAAACCCACCATGAACGTGCCCATCAGGCACAAAGTCACCATGATCTGCACGCTGCGCTCCACACGGTCTGCAATGAAAAAGGCCAGGAGTGGCCCTACCGGATTGGCTAGCGCAATGATCACCGCATATTCGAGGCTATTGGTGAAGGCAATACCGCGAGCCATAAGTAGTGTGGGTACCCAGGCGGCAAACCCATAAAACCCGATCACCTGACCAACATTAAAAATTGACATCATGAGCGAGCGCTCGGCATAGCGTGGTGAGAGCAGTTCCAGGAAACGCCCGCGGGTGCTGCGTTCAGGCGGCAAAACCCTAGGCTCGGCGAGTGCTCTCGTTTTGTAAGCCGCAGCATGTTCCAGCGCCGCCAGCACGCCGAGCTTGCGATAATCGTCGAAGCCGACATCGCGATCCTCGGCGCTGACGTTGCGCCAGGAGATGCAAAAGACGGTGTGGCCCCGCGCCACCAGATCGCGCACCAGCGAGTTATGGGGCGAGAGGTCGAGGATGTAATATTTCATGATCCAGGCCGGCACCAGCAGCACCGGCTCGGCGAACACGTCGGGCGTTGAGGGGGCGTACTGGATCAGCTCGATCAGATGGTTGCGATAGACCACCTGGCCCGGCGTCACCGCCACCTCGACGCCGGGGCGGAAGGCCTGCGTGCCGGCGGGCGGCGCGTTGGTGCCGAGCGCCGCGAGGTCTTCCAGCGCGTTCTGGACGCCGCGCTGGAAATTGGCGCCCTTCTCCTCATGGGCGCGGGCCAGCACATCCGGATTGGTGAGCGGGAAGTTGGAGGGCGAGGCCATGTCCAGCATCTGCCGGGCGATGAAGGCGGTGACGTCCTCGGCATGGCGGGAGGTGCCGGGCACCTCATGGGTGGCGTTGTGCCACCATTGCTGGGCCATCAGGAAGCTCTGGGCATAGAGGCTGAACGG
>NCFD01000228.1 GCA_002281005.1 Acidocella sp. 35-58-6
GATTAGTTATGCGTCCGAAGGTGTGACTGAGGGTTCGACTGATAGATTTAAGCGTCGAGTCCGGACCTAAAATTGCACCAGAGCAATGAAAGCCTTGACTTACAAGGTCACCTCACTCACTTAACCGGCGACGCGCTGCACATCGCGGCGGCGCGGATTCTTGCCATGTCTCCCTTGCCGGCCGGTGCCGCACCGGGTGCCACATTGGCGGAAGCTGCAGACCTATGGTGGGAGATGTTCGGTTTGATGAGGTCCAGCCGTTTGAAATTGCGTGATCAGCGAGATGAGCAGCGCCAGCGCTACATGGCTGCCCCTGATGACCCTGAGACGGTGCAGAAATTCATCAAACTCAACGCAGCCCTGTCTCGCGCCGAACGCGCCGAGCGGGAGCCTGATTAGAGCCCTTCAACCGCGCCGATTCATCACCAAATATACTTGTCACGCCGACCCGGAGTTTCGCCTCATATGGCCATAAAGCCCACGCCCGCCGCCGAACAACCCGCCCCTGAGGCTGAAGCCGACGCCAATGTGCTCGATACGCAATCGGCCTCGGTTAAGCGTCTTATCGCGA
Organism: Acidocella sp. 35-58-6; assembly: GCA_002281005.1. Classification (GTDB taxonomy): domain Bacteria; phylum Pseudomonadota; class Alphaproteobacteria; order Acetobacterales; family Acetobacteraceae; genus Acidocella. The sequence goes on from NCFD01000228.1 coordinate 572, forward strand.
AGGGCAAGGAACGCGGCTACATCACCTTTGATGAGCTGAATGCGGTTCTACCCGCCGAGCAGAATTCCTCCGAACAGATCGAAGACATCATGGCGATGCTCTCCGAGATGGGCATTCAGGTGGTTGAATCTGAGGAAGGTGAAGACCCCGAAGCCGCCCCGGTTGCGAAGGAAGAAGCCGCCGAGGACGAGGACAGCCCTGCGGGTAATATCAGCGAGAATTCAGTTTCGCGCACCGATGACCCTGTGCGGATGTATTTACGTGAAATGGGCACGGTGGAATTGCTCTCGCGCGAGGGCGAAATTGCCATCGCCAAGCGCATCGAAGCCGGCCGCGACATGATGATCCGGGGCTTATGCGAGAGCCCGCTAACCTTCCGCGCCATCATCGCCTGGCACGACGCATTGAATAACGGCCGGGTGCTGCTGCGCGACGTGATCGACCTGGAAGCCATGCAGGCCGGCAATGAGCCGGTGCCGACCGAGGGTTTTCAGACCCAGGAAGAGATTGAGGATGATGAGGATAACGAAGGCGTAGGCATGTCGCTCTCGGCCCTCGAGGAAAAGCTGAAGCCCGAAATTTTCACCTATTTCGAGGATATCGAGAAACTGTATGAGAAGCTGGCCAAAATCCAGCAAAAACGCCTCGATAACCTGACTGCCGGGGCGGATGTGAACACCCGCTCCGAGAAAAATTACGAAAAACTGCGCGATGAATTGGTGGCGAAGGTTGAGCAGGTGCGCCTGCATAATAATCGCATCGAGGAATTGGTGGCGCAGTTAAAGGTGCTGAACCAGCGCCTCAACGGTCTTGAGGGGCAAATTTTGCGCCTCGCTGAGAGTGCTAAAGTCAGCCGCGAGGAGTTTTTACAGCATTACCGGGGCCGCGAGATGGACCCCAACTGGCTAAACGACGTTTCGGCGTTGCCGGGCAAAGGCTGGAAAACCTTTGTGCAAAAATACATGCCGCAGGTGAGCGAACTGCGTGCCCAGATCGGCAAGGTTGCCAGTGAAGGCGGCCTGCCGATTGAAGAATTCCGCCGCGTTTATTCCACCGTTTCGCGCGGCGAGCGTGACTCCACGCGTGCGAAGAAGGAAATGATCGAGGCGAATTTGCGCTTGGTGATTTCGATTGCCAAAAAATACACCAATCGTGGCCTGCAATTTTTGGATTTGATCCAGGAAGGTAATATCGGGCTGATGAAGGCGGTGGATAAATTCGAATATCGCCGGGGTTACAAGTTTTCAACGTACGCAACTTGGTGGATTCGTCAGGCGATTACGCGCTCGATCGCGGACCAGGCCCGCACCATTCGTATTCCGGTGCATATGATCGAGACGATCAACAAGCTGGTGCGGACCTCCCGCCAGATGCTGCATGAAATTGGCCGCGAGCCGACGCCCGAAGAACTGGCCGAGAAATTGGGTATGCCGCTTGAGAAAGTGCGCAAGGTACTCAAAATCGCCAAGGAGCCGATCTCACTCGAAACCCCGATTGGTGACGAGGAAGATTCCCATCTCGGTGATTTCATCGAAGACAAGGGCGCGATTATTCCGCTCGATGCCGCGGTGCAGGCGAATTTGCGGGAAGCTGCAACGCGTGTGCTCTCCTCGCTTACCCCGCGTGAGGAGCGTGTGCTGCGGATGCGTTTTGGCATCGGCATGAACACCGACCATACGCTGGAAGAAGTCGGCCAGCAGTTCAACGTAACCCGCGAGCGTATTCGCCAAATCGAGGCCAAGGCGTTGCGCAAGCTCAAACACCCATCGCGCTCGCGTAAACTGCGCAGCTTCCTGGACGATTAAGCCGTGGACTATGCTCGCTTGGCCCCGGGTGAGCAGGCCGACCGGATTGCGGTGATCGTGACGTTTTTGCGTCTGAACGCCCGCAAGCCGGCCCCACCGACCGTGTTTCCGTCCGGTGTTACTTTAACCTCGGAGCGCTTAGGTGTGGGCGCATACCGCCAAATTTATAACGAGGTTGGTGCCCCCTGGTTGTGGTGGCTGCGGCGTCTGATGCCCGATGATCTGCTGGCCCGGCATCTCACCAGCCCTTCATTGACCATCAAAATTTTGCGGGTAAACGGCGACATCGCAGGTTTTTTTGAGACCGATGCAACACCCTGGCCGGACGTAAATTTGAATTATTTTGGCCTCCTGCCGGGTTTTATCGGCCAAGGGCTCGGGGCGTTGCTGTTGGCTGCTGCCATCGACAGCGTATTTATCGAAGCCGGCCCTTTGCGCGGAATGACCGTGAATACCTGCACCGCTGACCACCCCAGGGCATTGCCGAATTACCTGGCCGCCGGGTTTGTGGAGACCCGCCGGGTGCGCGAGATATGGGACATTCCGCGCCGCTTGGGCCTGGTGGTGCCCGAGCATTTACGGGTGTGACGCCCCCTATTTTGTTCGTCAGCAATCGCCTGATTATCGTTGATAAGCCCGCCGGATTGCCGGTGTATCCAGGCCGCGCGGGTGGCCCCAGCATCGAGGATTTTTTTACCCTATGGGCGCACGGCAAAACCGGCCCTTGGGCAGCGCACCGCCTGGATCAGGACACCGCCGGGTGTTTGGTGATCGCCTTGAAAAAATCAGCTTTGTTGTCGGCCCAGGCGCTGTTTGCCTCCGGTGGGGC
>NCFD01000229.1 GCA_002281005.1 Acidocella sp. 35-58-6
GCTGCTGCCTTCAGCGCTTTATATGCCACCTTCCCTGAAGCACAGCAGAAAATCGCCGATAAATTGTTCCAGACCCACATGGGCAAAGCCGGAAAAATGAAGCACTAACCTGCAACGTTCTGACCCCTTGGGGGCCATCCCCCGAGGGGTCACACCATCTGCCCAATCAAAATGGCGAGTGCCACCGCCAGCCCCACTTCCCGGTTCGACCTGAATAATTGCAAGCATAATTCAGGGTTGTTGATATCCAGCAGCATAATCTGCCGCAGCAGCAAAACCGCCGGCAACACCAGGGCGGCAATGCCAAACACCGAAAGTTTGGACATCGCCATCGCCACCGCCAGCAACAGCATCATCGCCCCATAGCACACCAGCAAAAACGGCTTGGTGTTCGCTTCAAACAACCGGGCGGTAGATCGCACACCGATCAGCGCATCATCCTCGCGGTCCTGATGCGCGTAAATTGTGTCATACCCCAATATCCAGAATATCGCCGCCGCATATAGCGGCACCACCGGCCAATGCAGCGCCCCACCAGCCGCCGCATAGCCCTGCAACGCGCCCCAGCCGAAAGTAAACCCCAACACAATCTGCGGCCACCAGGTCACCCGCTTCGCCAGTGGATACAACGCCACCGGCACCAGTGAGATCACCCCCAACCACCGCGCCGGAACATCCAACTGCACCAAAATCAGCAGCCCCAGCGCCAGCAGCAGCGCCAAAAACGCCACCGCATCCATCGGCTTCAAAATTCCCGATGCCAGCGGCCGCCCGGCGGTTCGGGTCACCAGCCGGTCCATGTCGCGGTCCCATAAATCATTGACCACGCACCCGGCGCCGCGCATCACCACCGACCCCACGCCGAACAGCGCGGCCAGCCACGCCCCCAGCCAGACATTCGGCGCGGTCAAGCAAATCGCCCACAACCCAGGCAAAAACAGCAGCCACGCGCCCACCGGGCGGTCGAAGCGGGCCAAAATTGCATAGGGAATCCAGCGCCTCGGCAAATGCCGCACCCAGCCGCCTGCGCGGATATCGGTAAATCCATCCATGGATGCTAATCCACCCCCTATGAGCACTTCGTCAATCCGGCTTTTTGTAACCGCCCCCCTCGCCCAAGGCGTGCCCGTCCCTGGCACCGAGGCGCAGGCGCATTATCTCGCAAATGTCATGCGCCGCAGTGTGGGCGAGCCGGTGCGGCTGTTCAACGGCCAGGACGGCGAGTGGCTCGCCGCCATCGCCACGCTCACCCGCAAACAAATCACCTTCGAGCCGCTCAGCCAAACCCGGCCGCAAACCCCTGAGCCCGATAGCTGGCTGTGCTTTGCCCTGCTGAAACGCACCAAAACCGACCTGGTGGTGGAAAAAGCCACCGAGCTTGGCGTTGCCTGCATCCAGCCGGTCATCACGCTGCGCACCCAGGCTGACCATGTGAACCTTGAGCGCCTGCGGGCCATCGCCATTGAAGCCGCCGAGCAATGCGAACGTCTGGCCATCCCCACCATCATGGCACCCCTCACCTTGCCCGCCCTGATGGCAAAATGGCCGGAAAACCGCCAGTTATTCGTCGCCGATGAGCGCCGCACCGCCCGCCTGCTGCGCCATACCGGCGCTCCCAGCGCACTGCTGGTCGGCCCCGAGGGTGGCTTTACCGACGCCGAGCTTGTCAGTATCGACGCGCATCCCCAAGTGACACGCGTGTCACTTGGGGCACATATTCTTCGTGCCGAAACCGCCGCCATCGCCGGGCTTGCCTTGCTCCTCGCAACGGACCCGCCACAGGAGTAGCCTTTGTCGAACCCCGGAGACGCCGACACCACCCCCATCACCGGTACGCAGGAGCTTGCCGACTATCTGGCCGCCGGCTGCAAACCGCCCTCCGCCTTTACCATCGGCACTGAGCACGAGGCGTTTGGCTTTCACCTCGACACGCTGGCACCGCCTTCCTACGAAACCGTTGGCGGCAAGCCCGGCATCAACGCGCTGCTGCGGGTTATCGAAGATCTCGAGCACCAAACCCCTATTTTGGATAACGGCAACATCATCGGCCTGAAATCCGGTGGTGCCTCGCTCTCACTCGAACCCGGCGGGCAGTTTGAACTCTCCGGCGCCATGTTCACCACCCTGCATGAGACCAAAGCCGAGCTCGATAAGCACATCGCCCGCCTGAAGCGCCTTGGCCCGGCGCTTGGCCTGGGCTTCATGCCACTCGGCTTCCACCCCACCGCCACCCGCGCGCAAATGCCCTTCATGCCCAAGGGCCGCTACAAAATCATGCGCAACTACATGCCCAAGGTGGGCACCCTCGGGCTCGACATGATGCTGCGCACCTGCACCGTGCAGGTGAACCTCGACTTCTCCTCCGAATACGACATGATCACCAAAATGCGGGTCGCCGCCACGCTGCAACCGCTCGCCACCGCCATGTTCGCCAATTCGCCCTTCATGGAAGGCCGCCCCACCGGCTTTCTCTCAAACCGCGCCCAGGTTTGGACCGACACCGACAACGCCCGCGCCGGCATCCCCGCCGTATTTTTCAGCCGCGCCTTCGGCTTCGAGGCCTATGTGGAATGGCTGCTCGATGTGCCGATGTATTTTGTCTATCGCGACGGCATTTACCACGATGTCGCCGGGGCGTCCTTCCGCGACTTTATGGCCGGCCGCCTGCCGGGTGAGCTGGCCGGCGTGCAAGCCACCCTCGGCGACTTTGCCGACCACATGACCACCGCCTTCCCCGATGTGCGCTTAAAACGCTACATCGAAACCCGTGGCGCGGATTCCGGCTCGCCCGCCATGATGCTCGCGCAATCGGCCTTCTGGACCGGCATCTTCTACGATGCCGCCTCACTTGCCGCCGCCGCCGAGCTGGCCGCCAATATCTCCTACGAAAAAATCATGGAATTACGCGCCGAAGTTCCCAAACTCGGCATCCACACCCCATTCCGCGACGGCACCTTGCGCAGCCTGGCCCGCGACGCCGTGGTGATCGCCGACCAGGGCCTGCGCGCCCGCGGCAACATCAACGCCGAAGGTCTGGACGAGCGCGTGTATCTCTCGCCCCTGCATCACATCGCCGCCGGCGCCCCCACCCAGGCCGAACACTGGCTAAACCGCTACCACAACAAATGGGACCGCAACATCACCAAAATCTTCGACGAAGCCGCATTCTAAGCCCCCGTCCTTTTG
>NCFD01000230.1 GCA_002281005.1 Acidocella sp. 35-58-6
CTGGTGATATTTTTGCTCTCTAACCGTTTGCCGGTTCCTGTAGGGTTCTGGCCGTTCAATGTGTCGCTCTCGTTGCCGTTCGGCGCGGTGGTGCTGGCGGGCTTGCTGCTGGGATTTTTTGTTGGGCTGCTGGCGCATCTGCCAAAGCGCATCAGCGCGTCGCGGCGCGCCAACCGGGCGGAGAAGCGGGTGGCCGAGCTTGAAGGGAAATTGGCGGCAACGCCGCTGAACACCATACGATGACACTGAGCACACAACGTTTGATCGCGGCGATTGATACCGCCGACGCTGCCCGCGCGGCTGATTTAATCCGCAAGGTGGGGCCTTATTGCGGGCGGGTGAAGCTGGGGCTGGAGTTTTTTTTGAAGCATGGCCCGGCGGGGGTGGCGGCATTCGGCGACATTCCGCTGTTTCTGGACCTGAAGCTGCTTGATATCCCGAATACGGTGAGTAAGGCAGTGAACTCTCTCGCGGCTCTAAACATGGCGATGCTGACCGTTCATGCGGCGGGCGGGGCCAGGATGATTGAAGCCGCCGTGGCTGCCGCGCATGCTAAAGGCCCGACACGCCCAGCAATTTTGGCGGTGACGGTGTTGACCAGCCTGGATGCGTCGGCGCTTTACAGCATCGGGGTTTCGGGCGGCACCACGCAGCAGGTATTGCGGTTGGGGAAGCTGGCACTTGATGCCGGAGCCGACGGGCTGGTTTGTTCGGCCCATGAATTAGCGCCGCTGCGCGATGCGTTTGGCGAGACGCCAATTTTGGTCGTGCCGGGAATTCGCCCTGCGGGCAGTGACGTGGGTGATCAGGCGCGGGTTATGACGCCCGAGGCGGCGGTTAAGGCCGGGGCCAGCTATATTGTGGTGGGCCGCCCGATTACGGAGGCGGCTAACCCGGCAGCTGCGGCGGCGGCGATTGCGGAAGCCATATTGTGACGAAGGTTAAAATCTGCGGCGTTAACAGTGAAATAGCCTTCGATACCGTGGTGGACGTCGGCGCGGATTATTTGGGCTTTGTGTTTTTCAAACGCTCACCACGTTTTGTGACGGCGGCGCGGGCGGCATCGCTGTCTCAGCGGCATTTGGGTGGGCCGCAGCGGGTGGGATTGTTTGTGAAGCCTGATGCGGCGGCGGTGCGGGCGGTGCTGGCTGAGGTTACTCTCGATATTTTGCAAGTTTATGGTGATGCGGATCTGTGTGCTGAAATGGCGGCCGTCACGGGTTTGCCGGTCTGGCGGGCGGTGGGGGTCAAAACGCGCGATGATTTGCCGCATCGTGTGACGGCGGAGGCGGGGTTTGTTATCGAGGCGGCGGCGCCCCAAGATGCCACCAGGCCCGGCGGCAATGCCACGACGTTTGATTGGCCGATTATGGCTGGCTGGAAAGCCCCGGCACCCTGGCTGCTGGCCGGTGGGTTAACGCCGGATAACGTAGTTGAAGCTATAAAAATCAGTGAACCACCGGGCGTGGATGTGTCTTCGGGCGTGGAAACCTCACCTGGTGTAAAATCGCCGGAGATGATCCGGCGATTTGTGCTCAATGCGCGTATTTTTTCACATAAGGTTCAATGAATGCGGCAATCCGCGCCATGCCTTCGGCATCTGGGTGCAGGGCTGGCTCGGGCGGCGTCATTTTAGGGTCTACATACAGGCTGGCGTCGGTTTTGCCGTCGGTTTTACCATCAATCGTGAGCACCGGGCTGACATCGACGAAGGTGACCAGCGGGTCATTGGCATAGCGCGCCGCCAGGGCCTTGTTGATGATGCGGGTTTGCTGATCCACCCAGGCTGAGCGGATGGAGGGCAGAATGCCGAGGAGTAAAATATGCGCATCCGGCAGGTCCGCGTGGGTTTTGGTCACCACCGCTTCGATGCCTGGAATCGTCAGGGTCGAATCCCAATGCACGCGGCCCAGATTGTTCGCGCCAATGAGGATGATGGCGAGGCTAGGGTCCAGCCGCGCCACTTCACCATGATCGAGCCGCCAGATCAGGCTGGCGGTGGTATCGCCGATGAAGCCGAAATTTAGGGCGTCATAGGGGCCGTAGTATTTTTGCCAGACCGGCATGACGTTATCGTAGCCATGGGTGCCCTGGCGTTGCCAATATTGGGTGATGGAATCGCCCAGCCAGACAATGCGGGCCTGCGGGTTGGATTTGGCATCGGTGAGGCTTTGCTCGAAGCGCTCATGCCACCAAGGCAGGTTGCTGCGGTCCAGCGGGTTGATGGCGGGGTTGGTTTTGGCGAAGGCTGATAGCGGCAGCAGCAGAATTAAAACACCCAGGAAAAACTTCAACATTTTACAGGCCAATCGAAATCAGCAGGAAGCTGGCGGCACCAAAAATGCCACAGTACCAGGCAAATGGCTTTAAGGCCCAGGCGTCGTGGTCGCGAAAATAGCGCATCAGGAAAGCGGTGCTGGCATAGGCGACAACGCCGGCGACGATGGCGGCGATGGTGGCCACACCGAACAAGGCGTGGATCTCATGGCCTTTCAGCAATTTTGGAATTTCCAGCACGCTGGCGGCAAAAATGACTGGCGTGCCCATTAGGAAGGTGAATTTGGCGGCGGCCTCATGTGGCACACCGCGGCGCAAACCACCGACGATGGCAGCACCGGAGCGCGAGATGCCGGGGAGGAAAGCGAGGCATTGGAACAGGCCGATGATGAAGGCATCAGTGTAAGTGAGATTGTCGGTGCGCTTGGCCCCGCGCGTGCGCATGGTTTCGCCCAGCAGCAACAGCCCGGCATTGGCGACCAGGAATGCACAGGCGATGAGTGGGCTGGCAAAGAGATGTTGCACGGTTTTTTTCACGGCGAAGCCAATCACCACGGCGGGCAGGGTGGCAACCACCAGCCGGGCGAGAATGCCACGCTGAACAGCCACTTCCACGGCATAGCCACGGCCCAGCACACCTTGCAGCATCGCCATCCAATCCTGCCAGAAATAAGCCAGCAAGCCGATGGCCGTGCCGAAATGCAGCATCACCAGAAACGGCAAAAAGCCAGGGGCAGCCTGGTCGATATTCCATTTCAGGAGGGCCGGAACGATCACCGCGTGACCTAGGCTGCTGACAGGGAAGAGTTCGGTCGCCCCTTGCAGGATAGCGAACATGATAGCGTGCAGAAAATCCATGGAGACTCCGGTAATTAGCTGGCGCAATGCGGTCGCGCT
>NCFD01000231.1 GCA_002281005.1 Acidocella sp. 35-58-6
CAGTTCCTGGCTCCCTACACCGGTTGCACCATGGGCGAATATTTCCGCGACAACGGGATGCACGCGGTTATTTTCTATGACGATCTCTCAAAGCAGGCGGTGGCGTATCGCCAGATGTCCCTGCTGCTGCGCCGTCCGCCGGGCCGTGAAGCCTATCCGGGTGACGTGTTCTATCTGCATTCACGCCTGCTGGAACGCGCCGCCAAAATGTCTGACGAATTCGGCGCAGGCAGCTTGACCGCGCTGCCGATCATTGAGACTCAGGCGGGCGACGTTTCCGCCTACATCCCGACCAACGTGATCTCGATCACCGACGGCCAGATTTTCCTTGAGACCGAATTGTTCCTCAAAGGCATCCGTCCGGCGGTGAACGTGGGTCTTTCGGTGTCGCGCGTTGGCTCTGCCGCGCAGATCAAGGCGATGAAGCAGGTGGCTGGCAAAATTAAACTCGATTTGGCGCAGTACCGCGAAATGGCGGCGTTCGCGCAGTTCTCCTCCGACCTTGACCCCTCGACCCAGAAGCTGCTGGCCCGTGGTGCGCGTTTGACCGAGTTGCTCAAGCAGCCGCAATACCGCCCGCTGCCGGTTGAGGAGCAGGTGATTTCGGTGTTCGCCGGGACCCGTGGCTATTTGGATGGCATTGATGTCTCCAAGGTTGGTAAGTTTGAGGCGCAACTCATCTCCGAGATCAAGGCCCGCGAGCCTTCAATCATCGAGGCGATCCGCAATGATCAGCAGATCAAACCGGAAACCGAGAAGAGCCTGATCGCGTTTATCGAAGCCTTCGCCAAGAGCTTTGGCTAAGCCATGCCCAGCCTGAAATCCCTCCGCATTCGGATCAACAGCGTCAAATCAACGCAAAAGATCACGAGTGCCATGAAGATGGTGGCGGCGGCGAAATTACGCCGTTCGCAATCACAGGCGGAAGCCGCACGGCCCTATGCTAAGCGTATGGGCCAGATGATGAGCGCGATTGCCGCCGGTGCGGCCAGCAACCCGAATGCGCCGGAACTGCTGGTCGGTACGGGCAAGGATAAAGTCCATCTGCTGGTGGCGGTGACCGCTGACCGGGGTTTAGCTGGTGCATTCAACTCCAACATTGGCCGCGCAGTGCGTACCAAGGTTCGTGAGTTGCAGGCGCAGGGCAAGGTGGTGAAAATTCTCGCTGTTGGCCGCAAGGGTAACGATTATTTCCGCCGCGAACTGAATGATCTGATCGTCGGTCACAAAAACTTTGTCGGCAAAAAAACCATCGAGTTCACCGATGCCGAAGCGATCGCAGATAACATCGTAAAAATGTTCCGCGAGGGGCAGTTTGATATCTGCACACTGGTGTTCAACCGCTTCATCTCGGTGATGACCCAGACCGTTACGGAATCCCCCCTGATCCCCGCCGCCACCCCGACCGCTAATGATAACGGCCCGGCGGCGGATTATGAAGTGGAACCTGATGACGGCACGCTGCTAGACCGTTTGCTGCCGCGTAATCTGGCGGTGCAGATTTATTCGGCGCTGCTGGAAAACAGTGCTGGCTTCTATGCCAGCCAGATGACGGCGATGGATAACGCCACCCGTAATGCCGGCGAAATGATCAAAAAACTTTCGCTCAATTACAACCGCGCCCGGCAGGCGAATATTACTTCCGAACTTATCGAGATCATCTCCGGCGCTGAAGCCGTATAAGGTAGATAGAACATGGCAAACAATAATACTGGTCGCGTAACGCAAATCCTCGGCGCTGTCGTTGACGTGCAATTTGAAGGCGACCTGCCTTTCATCCAAAGCGCTCTCACCACCAAGGTCGGTGAACGTACGCTGGTGCTCGAAGTGGCGCAGGAAATTGGCGAACGCACCGTGCGCTGCATCGCCATGGACACCACCGACGGCATGGTGCGCGGCAGTGAAGTCACTGATACCGGTGCACCGATTACCGTGCCCGTTGGTCCTGGCACGCTGGGCCGTATCCTAAACGTGATCGGCGACCCGATCGACGAGCGCGGTGCGATCCCGGCAGTCACCCGTATGCCGATCCACCGCGATGCGCCTAGCTTCGAGGAACAGTCAGCCTCCGCTGAAATTCTTGTCACCGGCATCAAGGTGGTGGACTTGCTGGCCCCGTATCTGAAGGGCGGTAAAACCGGCCTGTTCGGTGGCGCCGGCGTGGGCAAGACCGTGCTGATTCAGGAGCTCATCAATAACATCGCCAAGGGCCATGGCGGCGTGTCGGTGTTCGCAGGCGTGGGTGAGCGGACCCGTGAGGGTAATGACCTCTACCATGAAATGATCGACGCCGGCGTTATCAAGCTGGGCGAAAACGACACTGAAGGCTCCAAAGTGGCGCTGGTGTATGGCCAGATGAATGAGCCACCGGGTGCGCGTGCGCGTGTGGCGCTCTCGGGTGTGACGATGGCCGAATATTTCCGCGATGTTGAAGGCCAGGATGTGCTGTTCTTCGTGGACAATATTTTCCGCTTTACCCAGGCGGGCGCTGAAATGTCGGCTTTGTTGGGCCGTATCCCCTCGGCCGTGGGCTATCAGCCCACACTCGCCACCGACATGGGCGCGTTGCAGGAACGCATCACCTCCACCAAAAAAGGCTCCATCACCTCGGTGCAGGCCATTTATGTGCCCGCTGACGATTTGACCGACCCGGCGCCTGCGACCTCGTTCGCGCATTTGGATGCAACCACCGTGTTGAACCGTGCGATTTCTGAAAAAGGCATCTACCCGGCGGTTGACCCGCTGGATTCCACCTCCCGCTCGCTCGACCCGCGCATTGTGGGTGAGGAGCATTATCAGGTGGCGCGCGATGTGCAGAAAATTCTGCAAACCTATAAGTCCTTGCAGGACATCATCGCCATTCTGGGCATGGATGAGCTCTCCGAAGACGACAAACTCACCGTGGCGCGTGCCCGTAAAATCGAGCGCTTCCTCAGCCAGCCGTTCCATGTGGCTGAAGTGTTCACCGGCTCGCCCGGCGTGTTCGTGAAGGTGGAAGACACCATCCGCAGCTTCAAGGGCATTGTGGCCGGCGAGTATGACCATCTGCCGGAAGCGGCGTTCTACATGGTCGGCACCATCGAAGACGCGGTGGCGAAGGCTGAATCCATGTCGGCGAAAGCCTGAGATCATGCCGATCACGCTAGAG
>NCFD01000232.1 GCA_002281005.1 Acidocella sp. 35-58-6
GGCGGACATCAATGCCGAATGGCCACAATAAAAATCTCAGGATACGCAAAACCCGATTCATACGTCATCCTCAATGGCCGGAATATTCCCATTCCGTTACCATTAAAGTCTCGTTGCATAAAGAGGATTGATGTGGGCGCTCAGGAAGTGAATTACGCCCCAGGCGCCCGCAAGCTCCGGCCGAAACGGCATTTTGAGGTTAATGCGTAGCCAGTCTCCGGTTCAACTCTCGCTAATACAGGCCACCCAACTGTTTATCGACCGAGGGTGCCGGAGCAGGCGGGTTCGGCTGGCCGGGTTGGCCAGGCTGGCCCGGCTGGCCTGCAGTCGTGGTGGCCGGGATACTGGCCGGACTGCCGGCCAGCAAGTTGTCGTTGGTCTGGGCACCGGGGGACTGGCCGGTTTTAAAGGCTTGCGTCACGCCGCCGGTTTGTTGCAGCGTATCGCCGGGCGGCACCGTAAAATCGATGTCAGGTTGGCCTTCCAGAGCGGTTTTCATGAACTCATTCCAGATCGGGCCGCACACCGCGCCGCCGGTCTGATCGTTGCCGAGGCTCTGCGGTTTATCAAAACCAACCCAGCAACCGGTGAGCACGCCTGGGGTGAAGCCAATGAACCAGGTGTCGTTGAAATTATTGGTGGTGCCGGTTTTACCGGCAACCGGCTGCTTGATGCCTACCACGGCAGGCGTACCGGTACCGCGCAGCACCACGCCCTTCATCATGGTGATATCCTGAAACACGCTATCTGGGTCGGCCAATTGCTGACCGGAATAGGTGAGTTGCGGGGGCTGCGCCGGGTCGCCCGCCGCACAATTATCGCACGCCGGACCGGTATCGGCCTGGTAGAGAATTTTGCCATCCGGGTCGGTGACGCTGTCGATCAACGAAGGGGTGACCTGGCGGCCATATTCATCGAGTGCGGCGTAGCCAGTGACCATTTTCCACAAGGTGGTGTCGATCGCGCCGATGGCCGAAGGGTAGTACGGCGGCATCGGGTTGATGATGCCAAAACTCTCGAAGTTTTTGGCGATATTATCCAGCCCCACGGTGCGGGCTAGGTTAAGTGTGGCAAGGTTCATTGAAAGTTCGAGAGCATGGTAGATCGGCACCGGACCCTGGAAATTATCCTCGAAATTGCCGGGGCGGTATGTGGTGCCGTCGGACATCTGCTGCACGAAGGGGGCGTCAAGCACCGGCGCATCAGGCTGGATGTTCTGTTCCATGGCCGTGAGATAGACAAAGGGTTTCACTGACGAGCCAGGCTGGCGCTGGGCTTGGGTGGCGCGGTCGAACGGGCTGATATCGTGGCTCCAGCCGCCAACCATGGCGAGCACCCGGCCGGTGCGCGGGTCCATACAAATAAGCGCGCCTTGCACGTTGGGAATTTGCTCGAGGGCGAAACTATCGGGTTTGGTGCCAGGCGACACCATCACGAAATCACCAGGGTTGAGCACTTGACCCATTGAATGGGGTGCCGGGCCGGGCTGACCATTCACCCATGGCCTCGCCCAGCGAATGTCTGCCAAGGCAATCGTCCCCAGATGGGCGGTGCTGGCCCCGGCCTGACCAGAATTGTCGGTGTAGCCAAGTTTGGCCGACGTGGGGGTGATGGAGAGCACCACCGCCAGATGCCAGTTTTCGCGCATTCCCGGCGGAGTGGGCTGCTTGCCCAGGTCGGTTTGCCAGTTTTGTTCGATCGCGGGGTCATCAACATGACCAACCAGCCCGTGCCAGCCGCTGAATTGGTGGTCGTAACGCTGCAACCCATTGCGTACCGCGTTCTCGGCAGCGGCCTGCAATTTCGGATCCAAACTGGTGCGAATAATCAGGCCACCTTGGCTTGCCATATCGGCACCGAAACGGTCCACCACCTCCTGCTGCACAGCGTCGGCGAAGTAGCCAGCGTGCTGCACGGTGAGTTTTTCACCACCGGCGCGGGGCAGTAACGGTTCAGCCATCGCGGTTTTGGCATCAGCGGCGGAAATCGCGCCGTCCTCCAGCATCCTGCCAATCACCCAGTTGCGACGATCCAAAGCTTGTTGCGGGTGGCGGAAGGGGTCGTAGGAGCTCGGCGCCTTGGGCAATGCGCCAAGGGAGGCAGCCTCGGCGATGGTGAGTTGGCTGAGCGGCTTATCGAAATACGCCTGCGCGGCGGCTGCCACACCGTACGAGTTACTGCCGAGGTAGATCTCGTTCAGGTATATGGTGAGGATTTGCTGCTTGCTCATCGCACCGCTGATTCGCACCGCCAGAATCGCTTCCTTGATTTTGCGGGCAAAATTTATGCGGTTATCCAGCAGCATGTTTTTAACCACCTGCTGGGTGATGGTGGAAGCGCCAAGCGGGCGGCGGTCCGAGCCGACGCGCATCAGGTCGGTGAAGCCGGCACGGATGATGGCAACGGGATCGATGCCGGGGTCAACCCAGAAATTACGGTCCTCAGCCGAGATAAAAGCTTGCGCCACCAGCGGCGGAATACGGTCGTACGGCACGTAAATGCGGTGCTGGTCAGCCAGTTCCGAGACCAACTGAAAATTGCTGGCGTAAACCCGGCTTTCCAGAGGTGGCCGATAGTTTTTCAGGGTTTCCACCCCAGGCAGGCCGGCATTTAGTATGTAAAACCCGCCACCACCGACCAGCAGGGCCAACACGACGGCAATAACGCCAAAGCGGTACAGGCTGGTGACGAAAAAATTCGCAAGGAAACCCAGGAAGCTGCGATGTTTGCGCGGCGGGCGCTGCTTTGGCTGCCTGCCAGGCGGTTTAGCCTTGGGGTTACGGGGCGCCTCGCCGCGGTTAGGGGTGAGACGTTCGCCGGCGGAAAATGGGCCTATCGGATCAGACATGCGGGCTTATTAGCATCGCCCGGCCATGACCGCGAGGCGCTCAGACTTAAATTGTCTCAATATCGCGTGCATCGCTGCGCCTTGGATTTAGCTGGTCCGCCAACTGGTTTTATGCGGCTTCGCCTCACGCAGCGGCAAGGGTGGGGCGTGTTGGTCGAAATATAAATCGATGGCAGCGGTCAGCCGCTCGGCCATTTCCTTGCGATGGGCTGGGCTACGTAGCAGTTTTTCATCCAGCGGGTTGGTCAAGCATCCCATTTCCAGCAGATTACTGGGCACAGAGGGGTCGCGTAGTACCGC
>NCFD01000233.1 GCA_002281005.1 Acidocella sp. 35-58-6
CCCAAGGCAGCCATATTGGCCTGCAAGGCAGCACCAGTGCCGGGAAATCCACCCTGATTAATCTGCTGTTACGGTTTTATGAGTATCAGGATGGTACAGCCAGCTTCGGCGGGGTGGATTTGCGGGCGTTCAGTAGTGAGGCAATTGCGGCTTATATGTCGGTGATCTCGCAGCGAAGCTACCTGTTTCACACCACCATCCGGGATAATTTGCTGTTGGCGAAGGGCGATGCCAGCGCGGCAGATTTGTGGCACGCGCTGGAAGTGGCTCAGTTGGCCGAATTTGTCCGGGCACAGAAGCTGGGACTGGACACCATTGTGGGTGAAGCCGGAATACGGCTTTCAGGTGGGCAGGGCAGGCGCGTGGCGATTGCCCGCGCCGTGCTCAAGGATACCCCCTGGCTGATCCTCGATGAACCGACCGAGGGGTTGGACCCGATCACCGAACAGGCGTTTTTGCGTGACTTACAGCCGGTGATGGCGGGTAAGACCGTGCTTTATATCACCCACCGTGCCGCCGGGCTGGCGTTGATGGACCATACTTACATACTAAACGCCGGAAAACTGCAGCTCAAAGGCCATAGTTAGTAAAATCACATAATTATTTGAATCATAGTTAGATATTTATGTAAATATCATGCTAACTTGATCGAAATCAAACGCGGATGGGCACACGTACCCTATAGGCTGTTTGACGTAAGTGATTTTTGACCTCCTTGGAGCACCCTCGATGCCGCTCATTGACCCTAATGTCGTAGATTTGTCGCGCCTGCAGTTCGCGCTGACAGCATTATACCACTTCTTGTTTGTGCCGCTGACACTTGGCCTTACCATCATGCTTGCTGCCATGGAGACCGTTTATGTCATCACTGGTAAGCAAGTTTATAAGGACATGACCCATTTTTGGGGCAAATTATTCGGTATCAACTTCGCCATTGGCGTGGCGACCGGCCTGACGATGGAATTTGAATTCGGCACTAACTGGTCGATGTATTCGCATTTTGTGGGTGACGTGTTCGGCACCCCGCTGGCAATTGAGGGTCTGATGGCCTTCTTCATGGAATCCACCTTCGTGGGCCTGATGTTTTTCGGCTGGGACCGCTTGAGCAAACCGGCACATTTGGCCGTGACGTATCTGGTGGCGCTGGGCTCGAACCTCTCGGCTTTGTGGATTTTGGTGGCCAACGGCTTCATGCAGAACCCGCAAGGTGCCAGTTTCGACCCCGACACGATGCGGATGCAGTTCAACGACTTTACCGCTTTGGTGTTTAGCCCCGACGCGCAGGCCAAGTTCGTGCACACCTCGATCGCCGGCTTCGTGGCTGGAGCGATGTTCGTGATGGGTATCAGCGCTTACTATATGCTGAGAGGCCGGCACCGTGAATTTGCCGCCCGATCGTTCCGTATGGCAGCCTTGTTCGGATTGGTTTCTACGCTCGCTGTGGTGACATTGGGCGACGCGCTGGGCCGGTTGGATTATCTGGTGCAGCCAACCAAAATCGCCGCGATGGAAGGTCTTTGGCATACCAGCACACCGCCTTCGGCACCCTGGCTGATTGCGGCATTGCCCAATGATGCCACCCAGAGCAACAGCATGGAAATTGGCGTGCCGTATGTGCTGACACCGCTGGTGGCGCACTCGCTGAATACGCCAATCCCGGGTCTGGTCGACCTGGAGCAAGCCAATGTGCCGCGTGTTGACAATGGCATCAAAGCCATTGTCGCCTTGCAACAATATGGTGCCACTCATAGTGCTGACTCCCTTGCGACCTTCAAGCAATATGAAAATGACATGGGCTACGGCTTTCTGGCGCAGCGTTATGCGCCGAACCAGGATGTGAACCTCATCACCCCCGCTTTGTTGCCTTCCGTGGAACAACAGGCGGTGCGTGACTCCATTCCCAACGTGTTTGTCACCTTCTGGTCGTTCCGGATTATGATGGTGCTGGGCTTCTACTTTGTCGCGATCTTTGCTTTCGCGGCTTATTACAGCCTGAAGAACCAGCTCGAAAAACACCCGATGCTGTTGAAGCTCTGCATGTGGTCGATCCCGCTGCCAGTGCTGGCAACTGAATTTGGCTGGGTGACCGCGGAAGCCGGGCGTCAACCTTGGACAGTGTTTGGTTGGTTACCAACCTTCCAATCAGCTTCCAGCCATGACGTTGGCTACATGATCTTCTCTCTGGCTGGGTTTGCATTGCTGTATAGCGCATTCATCGCTGCCGAGCTTTACTTGATGTTCAAGTTTGCTCGCCTCGGGCCTGACGAGCATGGCGCCGCCCTGCATCATACCCCGGCGGACACTTCAATTGCTGCGCCAATTTTTGCCAAGCCCGGATTTGCCAACAAATCCTGGGAATAAGCCGCTTTTACGTGGAGTTTTGAGATGGAAATTTACATCGCCCTTAAGGTTCTATGGGCAGTATTGCTAGGTGTTTTGCTAACTGGCTTGGCCGTGATGGTGGGCATGGATATGGGGGTGGGCGTGCTGCTCCGCCTGGTCGGGAAAACGGATGGCGAGCGCCGTACCATGCTCAACATCATCGGCCCTCACTGGGATGGAAATCAGGTGTGGTTCATCCTCGGCGGCGGTGCGATTTTTGCCGCCTTCCCAACCCTTTATGCCACCTCGTTTTCAGTATTCTATGTGGTCATGATCTTGCTGCTGTTCAGCATGATCATGCGCCCGGTGGCGTTTGAATACCGCTCCAAGGTGGATGCGAAAAAATGGCGTGATACCTGGGACTGGGCGTTCCTGATCTCCGGTGCTCTGCCGATGATCGTTTATGGTGCAGCATTCGGAAATGTGCTGGAAGGCGTTGGCTATCATTATAGCTGGACCGGCCAATATTATCAGGATGAATCGTTCCTTAGCTATTTGCTGAACCCGTTTGCCGTGATGTGCGGTGTGATGTCGCTGTCGTTGGCGGTGTATCAGGGCGGTACGATGCTCATGCTGCGCGGCGAGGACCCGATTTACAGCCGGGCGCGTACCTATGCCACGCTGGGTGCGGTTGTCGCGGCTGTGATCTTCGCGGTTGGCGGCGTATGGGTTTCGTACATGAATGGCTATGTCTTCACCGGTACGGTGGACCCCGGCATGGCGGCAACCCCGCTCGGCGGCCCGGCTGTGGCGGCAA
>NCFD01000234.1 GCA_002281005.1 Acidocella sp. 35-58-6
ATGCCCAAAGCCTGGTCAGCCAAGCAGATGCCCTGGGTGTTTCAGGCCGCCTGCGGATGGTAGGCCATACTGAGGATATGCCAGCCGCTTTGATGCTGGCTGATATTGTGGTGAATGCATCAACTGACCCAGAAGGTTTCGGGCGCACGGTGGTGGAAGCTCAGGCAATGGGCCGGGTGGTGATTGCCACCGATCACGGCGGTGCTGGCGACACGATTATCAATGGTGAAACCGGATTTTTGGTGCCGCCCGGCGATGCCCAGTCGCTTGCCAACGCCCTCGATCACGCGTTGGATTTTTCCACCGAGCAGCGCCTCGCCTGGGGGGAACACACCAGGGCCGCTGTGAGCGAAAATTTCTCGGTGCGGGCCATGCAATATGCCGTGTTGCGGGTCTATGGCGAGTTACTGGATTGAAAATTCTCGTCATCAAGCATAGCGCCTTAGGGGATATCATCCTCGCCGCCGCGGCCTTCGCGGCGATTCGGGCGGCTCATGCGGCTGATGAGGTGACCTTGATGACCACGCCGCCCTTTGCCGGGTTTTTGTCCGCCAGCCCCTGGTTTGACAAAGTAATTACCGATGCCAGGCCGGATTTCTGGAATATTCTGGGCGTGATGAAACTGCGCCGGCAGTTGCGCGGGTTCGACATGGTTTATGATTTACAAACCTCGTCGCGCTCGTCGCGCTATTTTGAGTTGGCGGGTAAACCGCGCTGGAGCGGCATCGCGTCCGGCTGTGCCTTTCCGGATGCTGACCCACAGCGCAATTTTATCCACACGCGCGAGCGGTTGGCCGGACAACTGGCTGCAGCCGGGATCGATAAATTGTCGCCGCCGGACCTCTCCTGGGCCAAGGCTGATATTTCCCGGTTTATGCTGCCGCCCCGGTTCACGCTGCTGGTGCCAGGAGCGGCCCCGCACCGGCCCGAAAAACGCTGGCCTGAGGCCAAATTTGCCGCCTTGGCCAAACAACTAACTATGCCAGCGGTGGTGGTCGGCAGCCTATTTGAGGCGCCTCTGGCCAAGGTTATCCGTTCATTTGCCCCGCAATCCATCGACCTTACGGGTCAGACCAGCCTGCTTGAGCTGATGTCCGTCATCAGCCGTGCCAGCCTAGCGGTCGGTAACGACACCGGGCCGATGCACATGGCGGCGGCGATGGGGGTAACCTCGCTGGTGATGTTTTCATCAGCCAGTAACCCCACCCTCACGGCGCCTCGCTACCCAGATGGCGGCTGGCCGGCCATATTGCAGGCTCCACATCTGGCTGGGCTGTCAGTTGCGCAAGTTGTCGCTGCCCTGCCATAACCCCCGCACGATTATTGGAGTTTGATTTAGATGGTTGCGATTACCCTGCCCGATGGTTCCGTCCGCCAGTTTGATGGTGCCGTAACTGGCACCACCATCGCGGCTGCCATCGGTCCTGGCCTTGCCAAAGCGGCTTTGGCGATGGAGGTCGATGGGGTGCAGCAGGATATCTCACGCGAGATCACCGCTGATGCCAAGGTGAAATTCTTTACCCGCAAGGATGAGGCCGCCCTTGAGTTTATCCGCCACGATGCCGCCCATGTGCTAGCTGAGGCCGTGCAGGCGCTTTACCCCGGTACGCAAGTCACCATTGGCCCTTCGATCGAGAACGGCTTCTACTACGATTTTTTCCGCAATGAGCCTTTTACCCCGGCGGATTTCGAGGCCATTGAAGACAAAATGCGCCAGATCATTGCCGCCAACGCGCCTTTTACGCGCAAGGTGGTGTCGCGTGACGAGGCAATCGCCTATTTCCAGTTGAAGGGCGAGGAATTCAAGGTTCAGTTGATTCGTGACCTGCCAGCGGATCAGGACATTACGATCTATCATCAGGGCGAATGGTCCGATTTGTGCCGCGGCCCGCATATGCGCTCTACCGGCGATATCGGCGGGGCTTTTAAACTTTTGAAAACCGCCGGTGCTTACTGGCGCGGTGATCATCGCAACCCGATGCTGAGCCGCATCTACGGCACGGCGTGGCGCGACCAGAAGGAACTGGATGCTTACCTGCTCCAACTCGAGGAAGCCGAGCGCCGCGATCATCGCCGCATCGGCAAGGATATGGATTTGTTCCACATCCAGGAGGAAGCCGTTGGCTCAGTGTTCTGGCATCCGAAGGGCTGGAAGCTCTACCGCACGGTGGAAGCCTATATGCGCCGCCGGCTGGAGGCCGCTGGCTATGAGGAGGTGCGCACTCCGCAACTGGTGGATCGCAAATTATGGGAAAAATCCGGCCATTGGGAGAAATTCCGCAAAAACATGTTCATCGCGGAAGTGGTGGATGAGGAATCGACCCTCGCGCTGAAACCGATGAACTGCCCTTGCCATGTGCAGATTTTCAAACAGGGATTGCGCAGCTACCGGCAGTTGCCGCTGCGGATGGCAGAGTTCGGGGCGTGCCATCGTTATGAGCCATCCGGCGCCCTGCACGGCATTATGCGGGTGCGTGCTTTCACCCAGGATGACGCGCATATTTTCTGCACCGAGGCGCAAATTGCCTCGGAGACCGTGAAGTTCGTGGAACTGCTTTCGCTGGTTTACCAGGATTTCGGCTTCGAGAGTTTCGCGATCAAATTCTCCGACCGCCCAGAGGTTCGGGCAGGCTCCGATGAAGTATGGGACCGCGCCGAAGCGGCATTGAAATCAGCCTGCGCGACGGCGGGGGTGGATTATGTGCTGAACCCAGGCGAGGGGGCCTTCTACGGCCCTAAACTGGAGTTTGTGTTGCGCGACGCCATTGGCCGCGACTGGCAATGCGGCACCTTGCAGGTGGATTTTGTCCTCCCGGAACGCCTGGACGCCGAATATGTCACGACCGATTCCTCACGCGCCCGGCCGGTGATGTTGCACCGGGCCATCCTTGGCAGCTTCGAGCGGTTCCTCGGCATCCTCATCGAGCAATATGCCGGTCGCTTCCCGCTCTGGCTGGCCCCGGTGCAGGCGGTGGTGGCGACGATCGTCTCCGACGCCGATGACTATGCACATCAGGTCGCGGAAAAGCTGTCGGCGACCGGCATCCGCGTCGAAACCGACCTGCGCAACGAAAAGATCAACTACAAGGTGCGCGAGCATTCGCTGGCCAAGGT
>NCFD01000235.1 GCA_002281005.1 Acidocella sp. 35-58-6
ACATCAATCACCAGCAGCGCGGTCTGGCCGGCCACCACCGGAACATTCCGGTTCAGTCCAAACTGTTTCATGCCCTGCCCTCCTCTAATTTATCAGCCGCCATCGGCAACAGCCGCGCCAGCCTGGCCGCCCATTCCACCTGGCCTTGCACATCTTCAATCAAATCCTGGCGTATCTCAATCTCAACATAATCCAACCCACCAGCCTCGGCATGCACCGGTACGCCATAATCGGTCTCATCGCTCACCCGGTACGGCTCATTTTCCGCCACCACCAAGCCCGGCTCCATTCGTAACAACGCCGCCAATATCCGCGACAAATCGGGGTTACGATGATACAGCACCGCCACTTGCATCGGCCTTGCCACCCCCAAATACACCGGCGTAAAACTATGCATGGCCACATAAATCGGCTTACGCCCCACGCACCCAGCCAGCAATTTCCTTATCTCGTTGTGGTAAGGCTCAAATATCGCCTGCTGACGCTGTAATTTATCCGCTCCACTCAACGCGGCATTGCCCGGTATCACCGTCGCTTCACTAACCTGGGGAAACGCGCTCGGCACGCTTGGCTGCCGGTTGCAATCAATCACCAACCGCGAATAACGCTGATAGATCGCAGTGGCACCCAACGCCGCCGCCAACCGGCGCGTTACCCCGGCAATACCAATATCCCAGGCAATATGCCGCTCCAATGCCTCTGGCGGCAAACCCAAATCACCCAAACGCTTCGGTATCATCCGCCCTGCATGATCCGCCGTTAATAAAAACCGGCCCTCCGCCGAAACATTTTCAACAACAAACGGCGGCAGCTCGTCCTCAGCCAGTAAACCCATCCTCATCCCCCAACCGGCAACCATTGCATCACCAGTCTGAGAGGTTTTTACCGTTCCGCCAAGCGCTGCGTTGCCTCATGGGCGCCAGATAATATGCTCAGGCGCCGGCGCAGCCGGATCATACTCAATAACCTCACCATTGGCCGCCGAAATCCCGCTCAGGGCTAGTATAAACGCCCAATGACTCACCAACAGCGTCGAACCCGCATCCGCGCGCTCCCGCATCACATCACGAAACGCCGCCGCCCGCGCCAAGGTCGCCTCATGCGTTTCATGCTCATCGGGCCACCACCGGTCTGGCAGATGACTGAACTCATGCGCCGGAAACGCCGCCGCCAGCTCATTCTTGTGCCGTCCCACATCGCAGGAAAACGCATAGCGCTCCCGCACCTCATGCATAATCTCCACGGGCACGTCATGCACCCGCAACACTGGCTCAGCCGTCTGCAAGGCCCGGGTATAAGGCGAGATAATCAACCGGGTAATGGCCTTATCCGCCAGCCAAACCGCCGCCTGCTCGGCCTGCTCGCAGCCCAGCTCCGTCAGCGCCGGGTCTTCGATCCCGGGGTCTTGCCGGGTCGCGGTAAAATGCAAATTGAACAAGCTCTGCCCATGGCGGAGTAAATACATTTATAGCCCCTTCAGTTGCCGCAACCAGCGCAGCGCCGTATGTCTTAGCTTACCATCATTTGGCCAGGGGGTATTGTGCAGACCAGCGGATTACAAGGCTTGGGCAGTTTCCCAATCATCATCGTCCTGTTCGGCGCCATCGCGGTATTCCTCATCCTGCGGCTACGCAGCGTGCTCGGCAAACGCGTCGGCTTCGAAAAACCCCCCATCCCACAGGGCCAGATGCAGGGCTTCGCTACCGGCCCCATCCTCGATTCCCGCCCCATTCCCCCGCCACCCGGCACCCGTGCCGTACCGGACCCACGTTCAGCCCTCGGCGAACGCCTTATGGAAATCGTCAACGCCGACCCCAATTTCGACCCCCCGGTTTTCCTCGCCGGGGCTGAAAACGCCTTCCGCATGATTGTTACCGCCTTCGCCGCCGGCGACCGCCCTACCCTTCAAGGACTGCTTAGCCCTTCGGTCTATCAAACCTTCGAGTCCGCCATCACGGCGCGCGAAGCCGCCGGCGAACGCCACCGCACCGAGATCAAATCCATCATCGC
This sequence comes from Acidocella sp. 35-58-6, assembly GCA_002281005.1. Lineage (GTDB taxonomy): Bacteria > Pseudomonadota > Alphaproteobacteria > Acetobacterales > Acetobacteraceae > Acidocella. Next base: position 2,011 of record NCFD01000235.1, read on the forward strand.
CGCCACCATTGAAGATGCTCAGCTCATCTCCAACCAAGCCGCCATCATTGTCCGCTTTGTCTCCGACCAGGTGAACGTCACCCTCGATTCCACCGGCAAACCCACCAGCGGCTCTGAAGCCGTCGCCGAAATCACCGACCTCTGGACCTTCGAGCGCACCCTCAAAAGCGCCGACCCAGTATGGCGTCTGGCCGCCGCCCGGAGCGGCTGAGATGGCTCACCTCACAGGCCTCAAAACCAGCACCGTTGCGGCGCTGTTGCTCTGCCTCGCAGGCTGTGTGCAACCTCAAACCGGCGCGATCCAGCAGCCTCCCGGCGCCCCCTCGCTCACCGCCATCCCCTTAACCTCGCTCCCTGGCTGGGCCGATGACAACATCGCCGCCGCACTGACCACCTTCGTGCGCAGTTGCAAAACCATCCAGGTCATGCCGGCCGACCAATCCCTCGGCGGTAGCGACAACCCCTACGCCCAGCAAACCGCTGGCCAGGCTGGCCTCTGGCAAAATGCCTGCAACGGTGCCGAGGCCGTCCCTCCCAACGACGATGCCGCTGCCCGCGCCTATTTCACCGCCTATTTCACAGCTTACCAGATCGGCGATAACGCCCTCATCACCGGCTACTTTGAGCCGCAATATCAAGGCTCCAAAAACCTCAAACCCGGCTTCACCGTCCCGCTCTATGCCAAGCCCGCCGACCCCACCCTGGCCAGCCTCACGCGAGCCGACATCGACCACGGCGCCCTGACCCGCAAAACCCCCGTCACCGCCTATCTCTCCAACCCGGTCGACGCCTTCATGCTGCAAATCCAGGGCTCCGGCCGCATCATGCTACAAAACGGCACTATTTTACGCGTCGGGTTCGACGGCCAAAACGGCCAGCCTTATGTCCCGATCGGCCACATCATGGTCGCCGCCGGCGACCTGCAACCCAACGAGGTTAGCTACCAAACCATCAGCGCCTGGCTGAAAGCGCACCCGGACCAAGCCACCGCCATCATGGAACAAAACCCCCGCTACGTGTTCCTGCGCCCCTTGGGTCCCTTGCCTGATGATCAAGGTGCCCCCGGCTCCCTCGGCGTGCCCGTCACCGCCGGGCGGTCTCTG
>NCFD01000236.1 GCA_002281005.1 Acidocella sp. 35-58-6
TTGGAGCCGAGGTAATACAGGCCGGCGACCGCGCCCAGCGCCACCAATATAAGGATAACAATACCTGTTTTAGTACGCGCGTCCTGAGCCATGTCGAATCCCAACCTTGCTTGCCACATGAACGTCAGCCTGCCACGAAGCGGCGAACTGCGAAAGCGAACCGATGAATGATGTTGTCATGAGTAGTTATTCTATCACTGTTTTCTGCGGGTCTTCCGCTGGTGTCGACCCCCTGTACGCTGCCAATGCCAAAGAATTGGGCGAAGGGCTAGCTAAACAGGGCATGAACATGGTGTTTGGCGGCGGTAATGTGGGTTTGATGGGCATCACCGCCAGTGCTGCGCTAGGGGCAGGTGCTCATGTAACAGGCATCATCCCGGATTTTCTGCGGCAGCGTGAAGTTGAATTCCATGGCCTGTCTGAATTGATCGTCACTGATTCGATGCATACCCGCAAACGCCGTCTGTTCGCCTTGGGAGATGCTTTTGTGGTGCTGCCCGGTGGCTTAGGCACTTATGATGAAACTTTCGAGATTCTCACCTGGAAGCAGCTTGGTCGGCACAACAAGCCGATTATCCTGTGTGACGTGCTCGGCTGGGCGCAACCCTTCCTCGCCATGGTCACACAAGCTGTGGAGCGCGGCTTCGCCAGACCTAATGTGCTGGAGATGTTCGAGATGCAGCCAAGCGTGGCGGCAACGTTGGCGCGGCTTGACCAGCTTCGCAGCGAATACTTCCAGAGCTAATCGGCGGTATCCCGAAAGTAAGGCTCCACAACCCCCTTCAGCTTCATGGTCATCGGGTTACCCTTTCGGTCAACCGACTTACCAAGGCTGACCCGGACCCAGCCTTCCTTGACATTATATTCCTCAACATTGGTTTTTTCGACCCCGTTGAACCGGATACCGATGCCGCGGTCCAGGATCGCCTCATTAAAAAACGGGCTTTTGGGGTCGATCGAGAGGTGATCGGGTGGGGTATCGGTCGTTTCGTGTGCGTTATCGGTCATGTTATTGTCTCACAGCATTTTTTTGATGGCGCGGGATAGTTTAGTGGACCAGCTGGCGGCCGGGGCATCGGCCAGCGCAACAGCGGGCAGGGTGGCGATGGTCTTGCCATCCAGCGTGTAATTAATCGTCCCCAGCACTTCGCCCTTGGTCACGCCATTGCTCACATCGGTGGTGTAGGCAACCGAATGTTGTACATGGCCGGCAGCATCCGCAGGCAGTGTGATAACACTGGCCTGGGCAACACCTACCGCCACCTGCCCGGCATCGAGAGCCGAACTTTGTAGCGTATCAATTTGGGTTCCGGGGCTGGCAAGCGTTACGTCGGTGAAGAATTTTTCGCCGTAATTGAGGATTGACTCGATCGCGGCCGTGCTGTCGTGCCAAGTCGGCCCGCCCATGACCACCGCGATCAGCCGGCGGCCACCGCGGACGGCGGTCGCGTCAATACAATGGCCGGACTCATCTGTCAGGCCAGTTTTCATGCCATCCACGGTGGAATCATGCGCCAAAACCGGGTTCCAGCTCGCCTGCGTGATATTATTGAAGTTGTAGCTCTGCTGCTTCGAGATATCGAGAAACTCCGGCTCGTCCTGCAAAATAATGCGGCTGAGTTTGGCGACATCCATGGCCGTGGTGTGCATCGCCGGGTCCGGCAGGCCCGTGGCATTGGTATAGACCGTGTTGGTCAGCCCCATGTCGGCGGCGTCCTTGGTCATCATCTGCACAAAGGCACTCTGGCTGCCGGCAATCTGTTCAGCGAGCGCGACCGCGGCGTCGTTGCCGGAATCGATACTCAGCCCGTGCAGCAACTGGTCCACGGTTACAGCCGAGGTGGTGTCGATGAACATGCGCGAGCCACCGGCGTGCCAGGCGGCGGGGCTGACTGGCACGGTTTGGTCCAGTTTCAGGCTGCCGTGGTGCAGGGCCTGGTAGGTGATATGGGCGGTCATCAGTTTGGTCAGGCTGGCCGGAGCCACCTGCAAATTCGGCGCGGCTTCGGCCAGAATAGCGCCGGTGGTGGCGTCCATCAGCACGTAGGAGGTCATGTCCGGCAGGGTCGGCGGGGCTGGAGTATTTTTATCCGCGGTTGGCGAATCCGGCACCGGCACCGGTCCGGTCGGCATCGGGGTGGCCGTGGCTTTTTCGGGGTCAGCCCCCTCAGTGCCCTTGGCGGCGCTCGCAGCGGCGTGAGGTTTGGCGTGTATTTTAGCGGCCTGGGCCGAAAAAGGGGCGGCGATGATAGCGCCAATGGCGATGGTGGCCAGCAAAGTGCGTTTGATGCTTGTGTTCATCGGCATGGTTAGTCCTCGGCTAGAAAGCAAATCCGGGCTCTCTGTGCACCCATTTCTTGACAAGCCGCAAGCACCGGGCTTGATGCCGTTGACTCCGATGGGCTGACACCCGTGACTCGTGAACAAACTTTATTGACAAGGCCAACCTGGTGAAACGTCCGCAGCAACATTCGACCATGGTCGATAATGTGAAAACCATCATTTATGCGGGCTTGATCGCCGTATTGATCAGAACCTTCCTATTTGAGCCGTTCTTCATCCCCTCCGGCAGCATGGTGCCGACACTGCTGGTGGGTGACTATGTGTTCGTGGATAAATTTGCCTATGGGTACTCGCATTTTTCCTTACCATTTTCGCCACCTTTATTCTCGGGGCGCATTCCCAATTGGAGCCCCAAGCGTGGCGACGTGGTGGTGTTCCGCCTGCCGCGAGATACCTCAGTTGATTACGTCAAGCGGGTGATTGGTTTGCCGGGTGATACCATCCAGGTGACGCAGGGACAGCTTTACATCAATGGCCAGGAGGTTCCCCGTACTGACGACGGCGACTATACCGACACCAGCGGTGGTGGCCCGGTGGTAATGCGCCGCTATACTGAGACCTTGCCGGGCGGCAAAGTTCATTCAATTCTGAAAGCCACTGACCAAGGCTTTTTTAATAATACGCAGGTTTACACGGTACCGCCCGGCGATATGTTCATGATGGGTGACAGCCGCGACAACAGCCTGGATTCCCGCGTGCTGGACGATGTTGGCTATGTTCCGATCGAAAATGCG
>NCFD01000237.1 GCA_002281005.1 Acidocella sp. 35-58-6
GCCGCCGTCGCGGGTCACGTCGGCCAGAATATTGCGGGCAAATGGGAACAGCAGGCGCGGGCATTCAACCAGCAAAATCGGTTCCTGCTGGTTCTCCGGAATGCCGTTCAGGGTAAAAATACCGGCGTAGGCGATGTCGGCGATGAACACGACCATCGGCTTTTCGTCGGCCTTGGCACCCTCAGCAGGCGGCATGGTAGCTTCGGCGCGGGCGGCTAGGGTGACCTCAAAAACGGTCTGATCTTCCTCGAGTTTGCGCACTTGCACATCAAGATTGATGTTTACCAGCGGTGCCGCACGCAAAACCGTATAGATGGCCGGCGCATTAGGTACTTCGAAAGACAGGTCTTTGGTGTATTGAATATTCAGGACAAGTGGCGCAACGGCCGGTGCGGCTTCAGACATGAATGGTTTCCCTGGTATAAGTTCTGGGACCGCCTAGCACGGCAGGTGTATCGTTGCCAGTATCGGAGAGAAGAATGGCGAGACTGTTCATAGATGGCGAGGCTGGCACCACGGGTCTGGGTATCCGTGAGCGTGTGCTGCCGCTGGCCGGCATTGAGCTGGTCAGCCTGCGTGACGCCGACCGTAAAAATCAACACGCCCGGTTGGAGGCTATGCGGTCCGCCGATTTGGTGGTGTTGTGCCTGCCCGATGAAGCCGCCCGCGATGCCGCCGCGATGGTGGAATCGCTGGGCGATTCTGGGCCTAAACTGCTGGACGCCAGCTCCGCGCACCGGGTATCGTCGGGTTGGGTGTATGGCTTCCCAGAATTATCGCCAACCCAAGCCGCTGCCATTGCCAGCGCCAAAAAGGTTTCCAACCCCGGTTGCTATGCCACGGGTGCAATTGCGTTGCTGTGTCCGCTGATTGATGCGGGTATCATCACCCCGGACCATGACATCACCATCAACGCCATTTCGGGCTATTCCGGCGGCGGAAAAGCCATGATTGCCGCCCATGAGGCCGATGGAGGCCCTGCGTTCGAGCTTTATGGGCTTGGTTTGGCTCATAAGCATGTCCCCGAGATTATTAGCTATAGCGGGTTGTCCCGCCGACCGCTTTTTGTGCCGTCGGTTGGACATTTCCGGCAGGGCATGCTGGTCTCAATCCCATTGTTTCTCGACCGTCTGCCGGGCCGGCCAAGCGGCCATGAAATTGTCGAAGCCTACCATGAACGGTTTAGCAGCAGTTTGCGGGTACGTCCGCCAGCCGGTGTTAATATCGCCGGCATTGAGCCGCAGGCGTGCAACGATACCGACCTTATGGATATTTTCGTTTGTGCTAACGCCGTTCATGATCATGCCGTGTTGATCGCCCGGCTGGATAATCTGGGCAAAGGCGCTTCCGGTGCGGCTGTTCAGAATATTGCTCTGATGCTTGGGCTGCCGGACCCGCTAGCCTCCAACAAGGAACTTCACCATGCCTGACATTCATGCGCCCGCCAAAGCCGGTGGCTTGCTTTATCCATTTAACGGCATCTGGCCCACAATCCACCCCACAGCCTGGATCGCCCCTACGGCGGTGCTCATTGGCGATGTGCGGGTAGGGCCGGAGGCAAGCGTTTGGTTTAATTGTGTTTTGCGGGGTGATACCAACCCCATCATCGTTGGAGCCCGCTCCAATATCCAAGACGGCACTATTATCCACGTCGATCATGGTGAGAACTTTACTGACATCGGCGATGATGTAACCATTGGCCACGCCGCCATCATCCACGCCTGCAAACTCCGCAACCGTGCCTTCGTGGGCATGGGCGCCACGATCCTTGATGGCGCCGTCATTGAGGAAGCCGGCCTTATCGGTGCTCGGGGCTTGCTCGGCCCAGGCAAACGCATTGGCGCACAGGAGCTTTGGGCAGGTGCTCCCGCGCGCCTCGTCCGTATTATGAGTAACGAAGAACGGGCCCGGTGGGACGAAACAGTCCCTCATTACGTGGGTCTTGCCAACCAGTACCGTAGCGCCCTTGCTGGGTAGAGTTGTGTAAGGCCAGGGAGCGCCGCTTCCTGGCCTTACTTGCCTCAATCAGCGGCTTCGGCTTCGCCGTCGGTATCGCTTTCAGGAGCAACCATGAGAGCTTCGGCGACGACGGCGGATTGGTCGCGGATGCGTTTTTCGATGGCGTCGGACATTGCGGGGTGGTCGCGCAGGAATTGTTTGGCGTTCTCCCGGCCCTGGCCGATGCGCTGGCTATCATAGCTGAACCAGGCGCCAGATTTCTCAACCACGTTGGCTTTCACGCCAAGGTCGATAAGCTCGCCAACCTTACTGATACCTTCACCAAACATGATGTCGAACTCGATTTGCCGGAACGGTGGGGCGAGTTTATTTTTAACCACCTTCACGCGGGTATGATTGCCGGTGACTTCCTCGCGGTCCTTGATTGACCCGATGCGCCGAATTTCCATGCGGATGGAGGCATAGAATTTCAACGCATTACCACCGGTGGTTGTTTCTGGGTTGCCGAACATCACGCCAATTTTCAGGCGGATCTGGTTGAGGAAGATCAGCATGGTGTTGCTGCGTGACACGGAGCCGGTGATTTTGCGCAAGGCCTGGCTCATCAGGCGGGCGTGCAGGCCCACGTGCGTATCACCCATTTCGCCTTCGAGTTCAGCACGCGGCACTAGGGCTGCCACCGAGTCGATAACCAGAACGTCGATCGAACCAGAGCGTACCAGGGTGTCGGCAATCTCTAAACCCTGCTCACCAGTATCGGGCTGGCTGATGAGAAGGTTGTCAACATCCACCCCCAATTTGCGGGCGTAGGTGGGGTCAAGCGCGTGCTCGGCGTCAATAAAGGCGCAGACACCGCCGCGTTTTTGCGCTTCTGCGATCGCGTGCAACGCGAGGGTGGTTTTGCCCGAGCTTTCCGGACCGTAAATTTCAATCACCCGGCCGCGTGGCAAACCACCGATGCCGAGCGCCAAATCGAGCCCCAGCGAGCCGGATGAGATCACGTCAAACGCTTCACCGGTACCTTTCGAGCCCATCCGCATGATGGAGCCTTTGCCGAAGGCGCGCTCAATTTGCGCCATGGCGGCGTCGAGCGCCT
>NCFD01000238.1 GCA_002281005.1 Acidocella sp. 35-58-6
AAAGCGGCCAACACATGCGCACCGGTTACCTCGGTTCGTTGGGCTGGCATTTTGCAAACATGAAGGCAGCGTCACAGAATCTTCACTGTCTCCGGCGCGTGGTGTTAGCCTATTGCCCTGCATCATGAATGCAATGTCCCCACCGCGCCTTCACAATACAACGGCCTATCGCAGTATCTTCATCTCCGATACGCACTTAGGCACTCGTGGCTGCCGCGCCGAATTCCTTGCCGACTTCCTGAAGTCGGTCACCTGTGAAAACCTATATTTGGTCGGTGACATTATCGATGGCTGGCGCCTGCGCCGCGCCTGGTTCTGGGATTCCCACCATGACGAAGTGCTGCGGCTGATTTTGCGCCACGCCCGCGACGGTGCGCACGTGGTTTATGTGCCTGGCAACCATGACGAGATGATGCGCAAATACGTGCCGCTCGGACTCGAGATCGCTGGCATCAAACTGCAAATGGAAACCGAGCACACCACCGCTGATGGCAAGCGCCTACTCATCACCCATGGCGATGCCTTCGATTCCGTAGTGCGGCACGCCAAAATTCTCGCTTTGCTGGGCGACTGGGCTTACACGGTAGCGCTGGGTGTTAACCGTTATTTCAACCAGATCCGTGTGCGTCTGGGCTATCCGTACTGGTCGCTTTCCGCCTGGCTGAAGTTGCAGGTCAAGGAAGCCGTGAAGGCGATCGACCGGTTTGAGACCGCCCTGGCCGACGACGCGCACCGCCGCGGGTTTGACGGCGTGGTTTGCGGCCATATTCACCATGCGGAAATGCGCACCGTCAACGGCGTGATGTACCTCAACGATGGCGACTGGGTGGAAAGCTGCACTGCGCTGGTCGAGCATGCCGATGGCAAGCTTGAACTGGTGGATTGGGTGGCCCGCAACAAGCTCTCGTTGCTCGCTACCCCGTCCGGCAAAGCTGTTTCAAAATCTGCGGCAATGGCCGCCGTTGCTACGGAAATTGAAACGTCACGTGCTGCACCAGCCAGAGTCTGAAACACTGCTCGCCTTCGCCGGTCTCAGTCGTGTTCTCATTGTTACCGATGCCTGGGAACCACAGGTGAATGGGGTGGTGCGTACCCTGCGCACCATCGCCGATGAAATGCGTGGTATGGGCAAAGCCGTTGAAATCATCGGGCCAGATCGTTTCAATACCATTCCTATGCCGTCATACCCGGAAATCCGGCTTGCCCTATTCCCAGCCCGCAAGCTGGCCCGCCTGATTGATGAGTTTGCGCCTGATGCCTTGCATATTGCCACCGAAGGCCCGCTGGGCATGGCGGCACGCAAATACGCCATCAAGCGTAAAATCGCCTTTACCACAGCGTTTCACACTCGCTTTGCCGAATATTTAAATGCCCGCACCCGGATTCCCTTATGGGTCAGCTACGCGTGGCTACGCCGCTTCCATGGCACTGGCAGCGGGCTGATGGTGGCCACGCAATCATTGCGCGATGAACTTACCGCCCGCGGCTTCAAAAATGTTCGCGCCTGGTCCCGCGGCGTCGACCTCGGCGCGTTCCACCCCGAATCGCGCGAGGAGTGGAATTTGCCGCGCCCGATTTTTGTGTGCGTGGGCAGGGTCGCGGTTGAGAAAAATCTGCGGGCGTTTCTGGATCTAAAATTGCCCGGATCAAAATTGGTGGTGGGCGATGGCCCACAGCGCAAGGCGCTGGAGCGTGAATATCCTGACGCGCATTTCGCCGGCGCCCGCCATGGCGTTGAACTCGCCCGCGCCTATGCCGGAGCCGATGTATTTGTGTTCCCTTCCAAAACCGACACGTTTGGTCTGGTGGTTCTGGAAGCCCTGGCGTCGGGTCTGCAGGTGGCGGCGTACCCCGTTACCGGCCCGATGGATATTTTGGGTGAGTCCGCGGTGCCGGTGGGGGCGCTCAATGAAGATTTACAGAAAGCCGCGCTGGAAGCGTTGACCATCGACCGCAGCCACTGCCGCCCGCACGCCGAAACCTACTCCTGGACCGCTTGCGCCAACCGCTTCCTGGATAATCTGGTACCCACGAAAAGCTACGCATAAGCCAAACCTACCAGTTAAACGCAGGCAGAATCGCAACCGGCGCCATCCCCGCCGCCTCGGCTTGCGCCGGTGCCTCCCCAGCGTGCAGCGCATGAATTCCTGAAAGCACCCAACAGCTATCAATGCCCGCCGCCTTGGCGCCCGCAATATCCGTGCGCAGACTATCGCCCACCGCCAGGGTACGCTCGCGCGTGGTGCCCAGCAATTGCAGCGTCGGCGCGTAAATCGCCGCATCGGGCTTACCGCGCTCGATCACCACCCCGCCCCGTGCTGCGTAATATTGCGCCAGCAGCCCGGCACAAATAATGCGCTTGCCGTCACGGATCACTTCCAAATCCGGGTTGGCACACACCATTGGCAATTTGGCATCCAGCCCCGCCTGCAAGGTCGCGGCATAAATTGAAGGATCATCCGGCCCCAGATGATCATCCGGCCCGGTGTTCAAAATAAAATCCGCCAAATGCGGTGCATCCACTTCAGTGTAAGCCAGCGTGTTGAAAACATCGCGGTCTCGGGACGGGCCCAGATGATAAAGTTTGCTGCCCAAACCTGCAAAGTCAGGGTCAACACGGTCCCGCATGGCGACATGCACCGCCTCACCACTCGACATGATGCCTGTGTATAAATCAGCCGTGATGCCCATGGCATTCAACGCCCGCCCCACCGCCACCGCCCGGCGCGGCGCGTTGGAGAGAAACACCACGGTTTTTCTCAGCCCGCGCAATTGACGCAAACATTCGATCACACCTGGATAGGTTTTGAGACCGTCATGCACCACACCCCACAGGTCAACGATAAATCCATCGTAATTTTCAGCTAATTCAGCAAATCCGCTCAAACGCCCGCCCCAATCGCATCCGCTACCGTGGTAAATCCCCGCGCCTTCAGCAGCGCCGCCAGCCCGGTTTTCAACCGCGCCACCAGCACTGGCCCTTCATAGGCGAAGGCCGTATAAACTTGCACCAGCGTAGCACCCGCCAAAATTTTAGCGAGCGCATCCT
>NCFD01000239.1 GCA_002281005.1 Acidocella sp. 35-58-6
CCCCAAACCGGGTAAAGGTTTCCAGCTCCTCGAACTGGGCATAGGCGAGCTTCAAATCGCCTGCTACGGCCCGATAGGCTGCACGCTGCGCCTTGCCGCAGATCAGGCGCGGCGTCAGGCCCGCAAGCCCGTCGGCTTGAGCTCGGTGGAACTGCTCAATCAGCTCTACGAAGACCCCGACGCTTGAGCGTCTATCTCGACGCCAGCGTCATACTGCCGACCCTGATCCAGGAAGCCGCCAGCGCCGCCGGAGCCAGCACAGCGCTCGGCTCTCATGCCACCGACATTTTCCAGAAATTCGTCACCGAGGGCCATGGCGGGACCGATTTTTCAGGTATCATCAACAATATTCGTGACAAATCCGCGTAAACCCGTCGCGCCACGCTTTGTGAACCAATCGTCTCTTGCTTCAGCCAATTTAGAGCGCAGTTAATTGGTACAACAAAGTTTGGAATCATTTTTTGACCATCGCCCATATCAACCGAATCGGCACTGCGGTCCCTGAACATGACATCCATGAGGCTTACCTTGGCTTCATCAATAAAGCTTTGCCAAAAGGCAAAGCACGAACCGTGTTCGAGCGTATGGCGAACCGTGCCGGCATTGAGCATCGCTATTCGGTGCTACACAAGGATGGCATGGTAGAAGCCGACGCCCCGCAGGATGGTTTTTACCGGCGCGGCGCTTACCCCAGCACGGCGGCCCGTATGCGGGCCTATGAACAGCACGCCCCTGCCCTGGCCCACAAAGCGGTTGCGAAGCTGGCGCTGAATGGCGAGGCCGCCGGCATTACCCACCTTGTCGTCGCCTCCTGCACAGGTTTCGTGGCACCTGGGCTGGATCAACTGATTGCGAAACAACTCGGGCTGCGCGACGATTTACAGCGTACCATGGTCGGCTTCATGGGATGCTCAGCCGCCGTACCAGCCCTACGCATCGCCCAGGCCGCTGTGCTGGCTGACCCTGCAGCCAGGGTGCTGGTGGTGAATTTAGAGCTGTGCACACTGCACTTGCAGGAAACCGATGATATCCAAACCGCGCTATCCTTCATGCTGTTTGGCGACGGCGCCAGTGCGGCGCTGGTGACAGCCGATGCAACCGGCCTTGCGCTGGGTGATTTCCGTTCCGCACTCATCCCCGAGAGCGCGGATATGATCACCTGGCACGTCGGCGACCAGGGGTTTGTGATGTATCTCTCCGGCCAGGTGCCGGCTAAAATTACCCAGGCGTTGCGCGAGGACACCGGTGGCTTGCTGCGCGGCGAAGGCACCCAGGCCATTGACCTATGGGCGGTGCATGGCGGTGGCCGCACTGTGCTGGATGCTGTCGAAACAGGGCTCAGCCTGCCGCCTGCCGCCTTGGCGGCTTCACGAACCATTTTGCGCCAGCATGGCAATATGTCATCAGCCACCATCATGTTCGTGCTGGCGCATATGCTGGGCGAGACGGATGGCGAAAAGCGCGGCCTGGCCATGGCATTTGGGCCCGGCATGGTGGCTGAAACCTTCCGCTTTACCCGGCTGAACTGATGGACCTTTCGGTCCGCTCTGATTTACCGGAGTTGATGGATGCCGATGACCTGCCGGTTGCAGATTACAACCAATGTTTGACCGACCTGGCTGCGGTTAACCGCATCACCCTCACCCACCGCGCTACCATCGGTTTTCTGGAACAGGCAACCAAGTCGTGGCGGCCGGGGGCTAAAATTTCGGTACTCGATGTGGCTTTCGGACACGGCGACCTGCTGCGCGCAATTAGCGACTGGGCCACCAGACGCGGGTTCACCACGGCGTTGGCCGGGGTGGATTTAAACCCTCGCAGCGCCGTGGCCGCGCAAGCTGCCACATTGCCCAGCCAAAATATCACCTACAATACCGGTGACGTGTTTGCCTTCTCGCCGGCCACCCAGCCGGATTTCATTGTCACCTCGCAATTCACTCATCACCTGCCAGACGCCGATGTCATTCGCCTGCTCACCTGGATGGAAGCCACCGCCCGGCGCGGCTGGCATATCGCCGATTTGCACCGGCATTTCATTCCCTATTACGGTTTCCGGGTTTTATGCCGCCTGTTCGGCTGGCATCGAATTGTTTGTTATGATGGCACCATTTCCATCGCCCGCGCTTTTATCCGCGCCGACTGGGAGCGCTATCTGGCAGCAGCCCATATTGTGGCTCAAATCCGCTGGCATTTGCTGTTCCGTTACGGCGTCTCGCGCCTGAAATGAGCGGCCGAGTCATCATCGCCGGCGGCGGGCTGGCCGGGGCCGCCACGGCGGCGGGGCTGGCACAAGCGGGGATACCTGTGACCCTCATTGAGCGCGAAACTGGCCCGGCAGACAAAATCTGCGGCGAATTTTTAAGCCATGAGGCGCAAGCATCCCTCACCCGGCTGGGCTTTGATGTAAGTGCCCTCGGCGGCCATACCATCAACCAACTGGTGCTGGCCCGCGGCAAAGCCACGATCACCACAAAATTGCCGTTCACAGGGCTCGGCCTCACCCGCAGGACACTCGATGAAGCGCTGCTGGCTCATGCACAATCATCCGGCGCCATCATCGCGCGCGGGCTGACCATCACGAATGTGTCGGCGGGAGACGACATCACGGTTGATATCGCGGGCCAGACTTCGCAAACGGCTGACACTTTGTTCCTTGCCACCGGCAAGCATGAGTTGCGGGGACTGCGCCGCGATGCGGTGCCGCCGCAGGACCTTGTGGGATTTAAAATGTATTTCCGCCTGACGCCGCAAAACCAAGCCGCGTTGGCGCATAAAATCGCCCTCATTTTATTCAATGACGGCTATGCCGGATTGCAACTGGTGGAGGGGGAACAGGCTAATTTATGCCTTTTAACCAGCCGAACCCGCTTGCAGCAGCTTGGCGGTAAATGGCCGGCGCTGTTGATGGATCTATGCTGCGACAGCCCATACCTCGCAAATTTATTGGCCGGTGCCGAAGAATTACTGCTGCAACCGCTGAGCATCTACCGGGTGCCCTACGGCTATATTCACCGCCCCGCCGCCA
>NCFD01000240.1 GCA_002281005.1 Acidocella sp. 35-58-6
CAGCCCATCCGCTGCTTCCGCGGATTTACGCCCGAGCCGCGCCCATTTTCTGGCCAAGCCGGTCCCCAGCGGGCTGCGCGGCGAGACCACCATGCTAATAAAATAATCATTCCGGTACAGCCGGCTCGCCAGCACCTTGTCGCGGTATGCGTCATCCAGCGCGTGGGCAAAGCCGGAGCGGAACCGGCGGGCGGGTGTAGCCCCCAGATCGGCATGGCGGATGAGATGCGTATGGATGGTGACATTGTCGTCGGCGAGATTGCGGTAGGTCGTGTTCAGCAGCCGCAGCCTTGCATTACGCAGCGCATGATCGGCCAGCTCGAACGCCTGGCCCTCAACATGCCCCATCGCCAGCAGCGCCCCGCTTTCCAGCAGCACGGTCTGCGGCCCGATATGTCCGATATAGGGCAAATATTGCGTGGCGGGGCGCTCAGCACGGGCGCTATCCCCCCACATCGCGCATACCCCGGTAACGAGCGCGGCCATGACCAGGTGCCGGCGACACCGAGGCCCCGCCCCATCTCTTGCCATCAACTGACCGGCCAGCGGTGCGCAAATACATCAGCACAACACCGACAGCGTTATAGTCCCGCGCCACCAACTCCCGCGCCGCCAGCCAGAGCGGCGCCATCACCGTCAAATAAAGCGGGTTCTTGAAGATCACGACGATCAGCCCGGCCAGCATGAGCAGCATCGCCCCCAAACTCAACGGCACGCCCATGAACATCGCGGGCCTCGTCGCCGCGAGATACAGCGTGTCAGCTTCAAGGGGCTCCACCTCAACCGCCACCGGTCAGGGTCTGGCCGAGATAGGAAGCGCCGAACATGATGACGATGCCGCCTATAATGCCCGCAATAACCCCCAGCGACGCCCGGCCAAACATGAACAGAAACCCGATACCGATAATCCCGAGCACGGCGATCGTCTCACCAAACGGCCCCAGGATGAAGGTGCAGACATTGTTGATCATCGTCTGCGGGCTGGCCCCGCCCGAGACGGTCTGGGCGTAGGCAAATGCCGGAAGCCCCAGCATGACCGCCAGCAACGTCATGGGCCACGCTCGGGCGGCCACGGGCCATAATCTGGTCAGGCGAAACATCCGCGCCTTCGCAAGAAGTATTGGGGCGATCATGTCCATCATGGCGACCTCATCGTTTGGGGTGGGGAAGCAGCCTCATCGGCCAGAGCAATTTTTTGCGCCGTCGCATCCAACCCCAGCGGCACCAGCCAGGGCGCGCCATGGGTCCGCGCGTAACTGCCGGTGGCCGAAACATCCCAGGAGGGTGGCATGTCCGGGGCGATGGCAGGCGGCAGCGGCGGAACGGATAGGGCCGTCGCCGCCTCATCCGCATGGCGCATCACGCGCCTCGCATAGCCGTTCATGATCCCTTTGAGTGGTGAGCCGGTATTGTAGATCGACAACGCCATGAGCAAAGCTGCCTGCTGCCCGCTGCCCACCGGGCCACCACCGTAGGCGGCCCGCAACACCGCCGCACCGCCCGCCAATGACACGCAGGGATCGAGTGTTTGATCGATCGTCATCCCCAGCGCGGGCAGGTTGGCGCTGTTGATCTGCATCAGGCCAAGATCGACGGAATGCCCCTCTGCAATCCATGCGGTCGCCTGAGCCTCGGCGTTGGCTAGGCTCGCCGGGTTGGCACTGGCACGGGTGCTGTTATCGTGCAGCCTCCACGGATAAAAATTGCTCTCCGCGCGGGCAACACCGTGCAAAACCCTCTCCGGCACCCCTGGCGCACATCGGGCCGCGAGCGTGGCAAAATCCGCATTCGAAAGGTTCGCAGCAAAGACCGGCGCCGGGCTAATCGTGCTCAGGCCGAGCAGCACACCGGCGAGGCGATAACCGCGCAACCTTTCCCGCCGCGCGGCCATTTACGTCACCAAAACCCGCCGCCCGCGCAACCGGGCGGCCAGGCGCTGACGCATGGTTGACAGCACCGCCGGCGCTGCCTCCCAGATACCGGCGGTTATGTTTCCAATCTTCGGCCGTGCCCGCGCCAAAACCTCCGGGCACCAGCCGATCCGTGCATAGATGCGGGTCATCGGTGTGTCGTAAACACCAACAACAAATTCGATGCCCGACGCGAGGCAAAGCTCACACAGGCCGATCAGCAATTCAGCGGAGACAATGCCCACATCCTGTTCGGTCCTGCCCAGAACCGGCGGCACGCAAAACCGCGTGCATTCCCAGATCGTGGGGGCCATCACGTCCACGTCATCCTCGAAAAAATGCCTGAACTCGCTTTGCAGCATTGTCGGCCCGGTGGTCGCCAACAAGCGCAGGGAACCACGCACTTGCTGATGCTCATCGACCGCAAGGAGATAGACCGGATCAGCCTCTTCATCGTAGCGATCAACCTCATGGCCGTCTTTGACCACCACATCCCAGCCCAGACGGTCGTGAAATACCGCCGCGCGGGACTGAAACATCTGGTCGAATAATGCGGGATGCTCGATCCTGTCATCCTGGCTCAAAGTTATGATCATTTGTGCTCCGCTTCAGTTCTTGAAACATCATGGCCAACAAAATATCAGCGCCGGCTGCGGGAGAGATTTGAGCGTCTCCGGCGCGGCGGATTCATGTTTACAAGCTGGATGATTCAGGCCGCAATCTTCCGAATCGGAATCTTGACAGGCCCCCTCAATCGCGCATCAATTTGAAGTTTTGCCTGGATTTATGTCGAGCCCTACGCGCCGGACGACGCAAATGCCCTGCCACATAAGATGACAGGGCGATGCGTCAGGGGATTGAGATTTATCGGTGTTGGGTTTTCGTGATGCGATCGCTACCCCGCTTACGGGCGCAGCATTTCCCGCGAGACCGTCTTAGCAATCGCCTGCGGGATCGTGGCACAATTGAGCTTGGCGCAGCCTGATGACAGATACAAACGAACAGCCCGGTCGGTAATGTGTAAACTTGCCGCGATTTGCTTCACGGTTGCGCCACGCGCCGCAAACTCCAGGCACGTCATCTCGCGCG
>NCFD01000241.1 GCA_002281005.1 Acidocella sp. 35-58-6
CTCTCGCAATCCACCATGCTTGATATCTACCCGGTTGAGCAGCGTGGGATGGCGATGTCGGTCTGGGGTATGGGGGTTATGGTGGGGCCGATTTTGGGGCCGACCCTGGGCGGCTATCTGACCTATTATTACAACTGGCGCTATGTGTTTTTCGTGAATTTGCCATTTGGCATCATTGCCGTGGTAGGCTTGTTGTTTTTAATGCCACGGGTGAAGCAGGCAGCCACCGGAGGGTTTGATTGGCTGGGGTTTGGCGTGCTCGCTTTGGGGCTGGCAGCGCTGCAGATCATGCTCGACCGTGGCGAGGAGCTTGACTGGTTTAGTAACCCTGAAATTGTTGTTGCCGCGATCCTGGCTGGCTTGGGATTTTATTTGTTCATCGTGCATATAATGACCGCGAAGGACCCGTTTATTCCGCGTGCCGCCTTCCGTGACATGAACCTGAATGCCGGGTTGATTACGATGTTTTCGGTGGGGATGATTCTCCTCGCCTCCTCGGCTTTGCTGGCACCATACCTCGAAAATCTCGGCAATTATCCGGTGGCGACTGCTGGTTTGATCATGGCGCCGCGCGGCATCGGCACCATGGGCGCGATGATGGTTGCAGGCAGGCTCACCAATAAGGTGGACCCAAGGGTGATTATGCTGGTGGGCTATGGGATGCTGGGCCTCTCGATTTACATGCTGGAAGGTTGGACCCCGGATGTTTCGGTCGGATACATGACAACCACCATCATCATCCAGGGGGCCGGCCTGGGCTTTGTGTTCGTGCCGTTGCAGGTGGTGGCGTTCTACACACTCTCACCGGCGTTGCGCACCCAGGGTACGGGTTTGCTCAGCCTGGTGCGTAATGTGGGCAGTGCCATAGGTATTTCCATCACCTCAGCCTTGCTGGACCGCCAGAGCCAGGTTGAGCACTCGGTTCTTGCGCAATATATCACGCCCTTTGCGCGGCCTTTGCAGAGTGGCGGTGCGGTGAGCAGGATGCTGAACCCGGCCTCGCCGGCCGGTGCCTCGTTGCTGAATAGTCTGATCAATACCCAGGCGCAGATTATTGCCTATGTCGATGATTATAAATTGATGCTGCTCACCACCGTTCCAGCGGTGGCCTGCCTGTTGCTGATGCGCAAGCCACCCGCCGCCGTTGCGGCTCCCGCCAGCCCGGCGCACGCGGTTATGGATTAGACGGCACCCGCACATTCCGGCATGATACGAGTGTCCACGCAGGAATGATGATGTCGATTTCAGAGCAGTATATGCAGGCCGAAATGGCTTATATCCACGCAAGTGGGCTGTTTTTGGCAGATTGGTATGTTGAACGGCATCCTGAATTGGCGAAACCCGGAGCTAACCCGTTAGGATATTTTTGCCAAATAGGCTGGCGGCAGGGGGATTTGCCGAACCCTTATTTCGACCCTAGTTATTATCTGACGGTCAACCCGGATGTCGCCCGCGCGGGGCTCAACCCGCTGCTGCATTACGTCACCCATGGCGACAAGGAAGGCCGTGACCCTTGTGCATTTTTTCATGTGGCTTGGTATCGTGAGCGGTATCAGGTTCCGCTTGGTGAAAACGCCCTGAAGCATTTTCTGGACCGCCGTTTTACGGGTCAGGTTTCGCCCGTGCCGATGTTCGACCCGGTGTATTATTTTGAAAATAACCAGGATGTAGCGACCGCGGGCTCAGACCCATTTGAGCATTTTCTGGTGTTTGGTGCGGCCGAGGCGCGCAACCCTTCGGCAGAATTTGACATGCAGTTTTATATTGCGCGCTACGGTGCGGTGCTGAATGGGTTGAACCCATTGTTGCATTACTTGGCTAACCGGCAGGGCGGAGCATTTGCGCCGGCCCGGCCTGAGCATGAAAAATTGATCCCGGGCGCTGTGAGACATGCCACCCGGGCTTCGGCACTGTTTGAAGCGTTCCGCCCCGTGCCCGCGCAGGCAAAGCGGCGGGCCAAGTTACTGGCGTTCTATTTGCCGCAATTTCATCAGGTGCCGGAGAACGATGCCTGGTGGGGCAAAGGCTTTACTGATTGGACCAACCTAGCCCGCGGGCTGCCCCGCTTTGCAGGTCATTTACAGCCCCGCATACCGCGTGACTTAGGATTTTACGCGCTTGATAATCCGCAGACTCTGCGCCAGCAGATCGAGATGGCTCAAGGTGCCGGTGTTAGCGGGTTTGTGTTTCATTTTTATTGGTTCAATTGTCAGCGTCTTCTTGAGACACCGCTGAATATATTGCTGGCGGATGAACAAATGGAATTTCCATTTTGTGTAAGCTGGGCAAACGAAAATTGGACGCGCCGCTGGGATGGCTTGGAGCGTGAAGTATTATTGGCGCAAGAATACCGGGAGTCGGATGACGAGGCGCTGATCGCCTGCTTTGCCGGACTCTTCGCTGACCGGCGTTATATTCGCATTGATGGCCGGCCGTTACTGATGATTTACCGGGCCGCATTGATTCCAGACGCGGCTGCGCGGATTGCAACGTGGCGTACGTTGTTTGAGAAAAATCATTCTGAAAGCCCTATCATTGTCATGGTGCAGAGCATTGATGATAGCGACCCTACACCGTACGGGCTGGATGGCGCGGTTGAATTTCCGCCACATAAAGTGACCGATCATCTGACACCGATCAACCAGCGATTGGATTTGTTTGACCCCGAATTTAGCGCCAAAGTTTACGAATATGAGGATGTGGCCAACGCCTCACTTGCGGTGGCTGAGCCGGGTTATCCGCTGATTAAAACCATCGCTCCAGGCTGGGATAATGACCCGCGGCGCGAGGGTAAGGGGCTGGTGCTGCATGGCGCTACGCCAGCGAAGTATCAAGCCTGGCTTGAGGCATTGGTAATGCAAGCAAACAAAAAGCCATTTTATGGCGAGCCGCTGATATGTGTGAATGCCTGGAATGAGTGGGCGGAAGGCGCGCTTTTAGAGCCCGATGTACATTTCGGTGCGGCATTTTTGAATGCAACGAACCGGGCGATTTGCG
>NCFD01000242.1 GCA_002281005.1 Acidocella sp. 35-58-6
ACGTGGGCGCTGGCACGGTTGAAAATTGCCAACCCGTGGAAAAACCAATGAGCTCGACCCTGCAACGATTATTGGGACGGCTGCGCAACACCGAACAATCGGTGCGCGATTCCATCGCCGAACTGGTGCAGGAGGCCGATGCCGAGGAAGCTGCCGGCCATGCGCATGAACCAGCAGGGCTAGACGCGCATGAGCGGGCGCTGATCGCCAATGTGCTGCGCCTGCGCGAAATCACTGCCGATGACGTGATGGTGCCACGGCCCGATATTATTGCGATGCGCGCCGATGTAACGTTAAGCCAGGCGATTGCCCAGCTCCGTAAGGAAGGCCATTCGCGCATGCCGGTTTACCGTGATAACCTCGATGATCTGGTCGGCATGGTGCATATTAAGGATGTGTTTGCCTTCACCGGCAGCGAGGCGGAATTTTCGGTGGAAAAGATTATCCGCAAGCCGCTAATGGTGGCGCCGCAAATCACCGTGCTGGATTTACTGCTACAGATGCGCCAGACGCGTACGCATCTCGCCCTGGTAGTGGATGAGTATGGTGGTATTGACGGGCTGGTCACCATTGAAGATTTGGTTGAGACCATCGTGGGCGACATTGCCGATGAGCATGATGAGATTGAAGGCCCAATGCTGGTGGAACGCCCTGATGGCGCATTGGATTTGAACGCGCTGCTGCCGGTAGAGGAATTCGAGGCCAAGCTCGGCCCGGTGCTCTCAGAAGATGAGCGCGATGCTGACATCGAAACGGTGGGCGGGCTGGTATTTAATTTGGCCGGGCGCGTGCCGACCAAAGGAGAAATTATTCCACACCCATCCGGCATCGAATTTTTGGTGCTGGAGGCTGATGCGCGGCGGATCCGCAGGCTGCGGGCGCGGCGCACCATCACGCCGGAAGCTGAGGCGACCGCTGCCAAAGACGAATCATAAAACCAACTTGAGCCTGGATTGATCATGACAAATAGTAAGACGCCGATTCACCTGGAATATATTCTAGGCCTCACAGCCTTTGCCGCGGGGTCGGTGGATGTGATCAGTTTTGTAAAACTGGGTGGGGTATTTGCGTCCGCCATGACTGGGAATTTGGCGTTCCTGGGGTTATACTTGGCGCGCGGCTCATTGCATGCGGCGATTGGGTCTTTGATTGCGCTTGTGGGATTTATTCTGGGCGGTGTGCTTGGCACGCTACAAACGCGGGGCAAGAATAACCATCATGCGCTGAATATTTTGCTGGCAACTGAAACAGGCTTATTACTACTGATCATTTTGTTATGGCTGCCAACGGCGCATGTTGTGGGCACTGCCATTACTGACATATTAATTTTGATGCTCTCGGTGGTCATGGGGCTGCAAAGTATTGTTGGCAAAAAGGTCAATCTTTCCAACATTCCAACTGTGGTATTTACCAGCACTCTCACCAACATGGTCATTGCTATTACCGATCAACTGGCGAGTGGGAAATTTTCATTGCCAACTGACACCAAACGCCAAAGCGCATCGTTTATTCTGTATTTTATTGGAGCTCTGACCGCGGGAATTCTGGCGACGCTGGATTGGCAGATTATTATCGCTCTGCCGTTTGCGGCGGTTACCTGGGCGTTGGTGCGGCATTTGCGCGCCAAGCCCGAATAACCGCCGTCTGACATCAGGGGTTATGGGTTTGTATGCGACTGAGTGGTTTGCGTTGTTGTTGTGCTGCTCATCGGCATGGGAGCCGGCATCGCAGGTGTAACCGTGGTTTGTTCACTGGAGGTTGTGGTGGTTTGTGGCGGGTCGCCACAGGCTGCCAGCAGGGCGAGGCTGGAGATAACCGCGCCGCTTATAATGAATTTTCTCATGCTAAATAGCCTTGCTTAATTGGTTGTTGAAGTTGTCGAGGTTTTTTTGGTGGTCACTGTGGCGGGTGGCGGGGTAACGGTGGTGGTGGTTGAGCTGTCGCTCGCTACACCGTTGGAATTGCCATAGGTGGTTTTGGTTGAATCATAGGTGTTGCCGTTTGCATCAACAGCTTTTTTGGTTTCCGTGGTGCTTAAGGTACCAGCGGGGGGTGCCATCAACGGTGCGGGTGTAACGGTGGTGGTGGATGACGAACTGTCAGTGGTGGAGCTTTGAGCAAAGGCAGGGCCTGACATCAGGACAAGCAAGGCCGCGCCGGCAAGTAACTGCGTTTTCATGGTTTTATTCCTATTTTGTATTTTGGCCGTCGCCGCCTGATGAAATACCAGGCGGGTTTTCATGGTCGGACGTGAAAAGGCTGGGTCAGTGATAAGCGCCAACGCCGCCGAGCAGCCAGACCACAAGCAGAATAATCAAGACGAGGCCGAGCACGCCACCCAGACCACGGCCACCGTAGGAACGATGAGCATAGTAGCCACCACCGCCGCCGAATATCAAAAGCAAAATAACAATAATTAGTATCAGCGACATTTTGTGTCCTCCTTCAAACTGCAATCTACAGTCATTAGGTTGTGAGCCGATGCGTCATCGGAAAGACCAAAAAACATTAATACGCAGACATCACCCGGCCACGAATGACTAAAAAAGCCGGTATTTTAGCTGAATAATTGAATATAAATGGCCAGATACTGACATGAAGCGGCAACCAAAATTAGAAAATGCCAGATCGGATTATGAAATTTTAGGCGTGAATGTGTGTGGAGGGCGGCGCCGAGCGTGTATGCAATGCCGCCCGCAAAAATCAGATCCAGAACATCGGGCCGCAGCAACGCGAAGCAGTAATGGATAAGTATCAGTAGCAGCCAGCCCATCGCCATATATAGCCCCAGCATGATACGCTCAAACCGGCGTGGAAACATCAGCGTGACAAAAATACCGATTGCAGCCAAAAGCCATTGAATAGCACACAATATCGCACCGCCCCGCCCCGCCAGCACATTGACGCTGATGGGGGTGTAGGTTCCGGCGATCATGACAAAAATCATCGCCCGATCGAGCCGCCGCAGCCGCTCCTTGAACAATCCGTGCGG
>NCFD01000243.1 GCA_002281005.1 Acidocella sp. 35-58-6
GCACTGCTTCATTGGCGCCACCGTGGGCGGGGCCCCAGAGCGAGGCGATGCCGGCGGCGATGCAGGCAAACGGGTTGGCGCCGGTGGAGCCAGCCAGACGCACGGTAGAGGTGGAGGCGTTCTGTTCATGGTCAGCGTGGAGGATGAAAATACGGTCCATCGCGCGGGTGAGAATCGGGTTCGGCACGTAGGTTTGCGGTGGCACCGCGTGGAACATATAAAGGAAGTTTTCCGAATAGCTGAGGTCGTTACGCGGATACATGAACGGCTGGCCGACGTTATATTTATGCGCCCAGGCGGTGATGGTGGGGATTTTGGCGATCATCCGGAAGGCGCTGATCTCACGCTGGCGCGGGTCGTTGATATCAATGCTGTCTGGATAGAAGGCCGACATCGCGCCGACCACCGAGCAGAGCATCGCCATCGGGTGGGCATCGCGGCGGAAACCATCCCAGAAACGGCGGATTTGTTCGTGCAGCATGGTGTGCAGGGTGACGCCGTTGGTGAAGCTTTTAAGCTTTTCCTCGTTTGGCAGCTCACCGTAGAGCAGCAAATAAGCCACCTCGAGGAAGGTGGAATGTTCGGCTAGCTGTTCGATCGGGTAACCCCGGTACAGTAAAATGCCCTCATCGCCGTCAATGTAGGTGATTGAGCTTTCGCAGGAAGCGGTGGCGCCAAAACTGGGGTCGAAGGTGAAAATGCCCAGATCCCCCTGGATTTTCCGAATATCCGCGACCGCGGGCCCCATGGTGCCGCCGAGCAGCGGGAGGGTGGCTGTTTTGTCGCCAAGGGTCAGGGTGGCGCTGCCGACTTGCTTGCTGGTTGCCGTTTGGGCCATGCGGATTTTACCTCTGCAAAATTTGTGGGTGAGGACGTCTACGAGGAAGGCTGCATTATTGCCCTATTAAATCCTCTGTCTCATGAAAAGCAACCTTCGCTCATGCAGCAATTACCGCAGGTCAGCGGGGCGAATGAAGCGCTGGAGGGTGGCGGTACCGGGGGCGATTTTGTGCCACGGGGTGGAAATGAGGAATTCCGCGAGGCTGGCCGTAGGGTAGCCCTCATTTAGGCGGGCCAATTCAGGCTTGGCGCTGCTGGGCCCCGCGAGTCCGAGGGCAGAATCATGAATGCCTGGGTTGTGGCCAATGACCAGCACGCTACGGATGGTTTCGGGCAGATCGCGCAAAAGCTCGCGGATTTGTCCGGTGGTGGCCATATATAGCCCGGGTAATGTGTCGATGTTTGGCCGCTCATCCCACACCGCGGCGGCTTCAAGGGCTTCCAGCGTTTCCTGGGTGCGCAGGGCCGATGAGACCAGCACGACATCAGGCGCTAGGCCGCATTTACGCATGAGGTGGCCTATCGCGGTAGCGGCGCGTTTGCCCTCGGGCAGCAGCGGCCGGTCATGGTCGCTGAATTCAATGTTGGGCCGGGCGGCTTTGGCGTGCCGGAGCAGGACGAGTTGATGCATAACGACATTGTGCCATGGCATGATCGCGCTGTCGCCCCTATCTAGAGGGTCCGATTAACAAGGAGACTGACTGGATGGACCGACGGCGTTTTTTACTCAGCGCAGCCGCATTTGCTCTGCCGATTCCGGCAGCCAATACCATCGGATTCAAGGTACTGCGTAATGGCTCGCCGATCGGGGAGCATCATTTGAATTTTAGTCAGGTGGGTGATGATCTGACCGTTGATATCAATATTCAGTTGCTGGTGAAGCTGGCGATGATTCCGGTGTTTCGTTACAATCTGAGTGCCGTTGAAAAATGGTCGGGCGGGGTGTTTCAGAGCTTGCAAAGTAAAATTAAGGAAAATGGCAACGTGCTGACCGTTCATGCGGAAAAAAATGCGGGTGGTTATGAAGTGACCGGCACCAACCAGGATAATCCTGAAAAAAATATGCCTGCATACCAGGTGCCGCCGAACACCATGCCGCTGACCTATTGGAACAAACAATTCATGTACGGCACCATTCTGAACATCCAGACCGCCCACACCTATCCGGCCACCGTGAACTCGCCGGGGTGGAACAAATTGCCGACGGCTGAGGGTGGATTATTGACCGCGCAACGGTTTGACCTGACGGGCAAACTTCGTCTCAGCGTTTGGTACGATCAGAGTGAGGCCTGGTCCGGCCTGGAGTTTCATTATAGCGGTGATGAGACCTACGAGAAAATCGTCGCGTGAAACTGCGCGTTGTTTTAGGAGATCAGTTATCGCGCAACATCTCCGCCCTGGCTGGGCTGGAAGTGTCGCGCGACGTGGTGCTGATGGCGGAGGTGATGGGGGAGTGCAGTTATGTGCCGCACCATCCGCAAAAAATTGCCCTGGTGCTGTCGGCTATGCGGCATTTTGCGGCAGCCTTGCAGGCGCGCGGTGTGCGGTTGCGCTATGTTCGGCTCGATGATCCGCTGAACACCCAAACGTTGGATGGTGAAATCATGCGGGCCGTGCAGGATTTGCAGCCGGAAGCGGTGGTGGCGACGGCGCCCGGCGAATGGCGCGTGCTGCAGGCCATGCAAAGCTGGGAAGCCCTGACCGGCACGGCTGTGGACATTCGCGACGATGACCGGTTTTTAGCATCACGACAGTTTTTTACGGCGTGGGCAGCCGGGAAAACCAGCCTGCGGATGGAGTTTTTTTACCGCAAAATGCGTCAGGCCACGGGTATTTTGATGGATGGCGCTGAACCGGTTGGTGGCGACTGGAATTACGACTCCGAGAACCGTAAAAAATTACCGAAGGATATGAAGCCGCCCAAGCCAAAACGGTTTCCGCCCGATGCCATCACCCAGGAGGTGCTGGCCATGGTGGGTGAAAAATTCGCGCATCATTATGGAGCGTTAGCCGCGTTTGATTACCCGGTGACAAGCCGCGATGCGCAGGCCGGATTTAAGGATTTTATCGCACACC
>NCFD01000244.1 GCA_002281005.1 Acidocella sp. 35-58-6
CATCAGCCGGGCGCAATGATTCTGCCGCCAGAATGGTGCCGGGCTTAAGTTCGGTGAAGTTGCGGAACGGCAGGCGGGTTAAGTTACGCAAAATCCGCCGGGCGATCTCGCGCACCTCCTCAGCACGGCGCTGGCGCCCCACCTTGTCTGAGCCGGTCAACGCCAATATGGCCTCAGCCTGCGCCTCGGCCTCGTCCATCACCGCCGCTTCCGGTGCCAGCAGCGTATCACTGACCCGCAACCGCGCTCCCCGGATCAGCCGCGAGTTCCCCAGCATGTGCAAATAAGCATCGATCAGCGGGTCGATCTCGGTCTGGCTCTGTTCGGGCAGGCTGGCCAGTTTGGTTTTCAGCTTGATGAGCTGCTTGCGCGACAGCGAAATGGCATCTTCCAGCCGCGCGGTTTCCGCCGCGATATCAGCCGCGGCGATTTTTTTATGCTGGATGTTTAAAACCGGCTCGCTGGCCTCATACACCGGCCCAATCCCAATCCCGGGCGAAATAGGGTGCCCGGAGAACCGCATCTCGCGGCGGCGCGAGGGCTGGGCTTCAGTCGGTTTCATGGAAGCCGGCCTCGATCAACGCGGCAATGGCATCCAGAGCTTCCTTGGCATCGAAGCCTTCGGCACTGAGAGTGACGGTGCTGCCAGGGGCAGCGCCGAGCATCATCAGGCCCATGATCGAGCGGGCGGAAACCATCTGCCCATCCTTCGCTACATCAACGGCGGCGGAGAACCGCTCCGCCAATGTCACCAATTTGGCCGCCGCGCGCGCATGCAGGCCGCGGCGGTTAATAATCCCGACATCGCGGGTGATGACAGCGCTGTTGTCGCTCATCAACCGCCCTACTCGGCGGCGCGGCAGGTGCCGTTTTGCCCCAGTGCCGCCTGCTGAATTTCATGGCCGGAGGTAATATATTTGCGTCCTGCCATCTCGGCGCATTGCACCGATTCCGCCAAACCCTGGGAGCCGCGCACCTTCGCCAGCTTCACCAGCATCGGCAAATTCACCCCACCGATGACTTCCACATCCGGCTGGTTGAGCATCGACATCGCCAGGTTGCTCGGCGTGCCGCCGAACATATCAGTGAGCAGGATCACCCCATCGCCGGAATTTACCTCCGCCATCCGGGCCGCGATCTCGGCCCGCTGGCCTTCGATCTCGGCGTCTGATTCAATACACACAGTGGCGAGCGCGGTTTGCTTGCCCACCACGTGTTCCATCGCATCGCGCAAGGCATTCGCCAGCGCACCGTGCGTTACCAGCACCATGCCGATCATTCTGTTGGTCCGCTCATCGGCTCAGTGTGGTCCTCGTCAAATGTTTATCCAACTATAGTTTCGTCCCATTTTGGCTGTTCCCGATGGGTCACAGCCACCCGCCAGCCAGCGGCGCCAAGTTTTGCCGCCAGCCTTTCCACAAGGTAAACCGAGCGATGCTGTCCACCCGTACAACCAATCGCGATCGTTGCATATTTCTTTCCTTCCTGCACGAAGCGAGGCAACAAAAATTCTACCATCTGTGATATTTGAGCAAAATATGGCGCACAGCCCGGGTCGGCTTCAATATAGGCAGCGACCTTCTGGCTCAGCCCAGTTTGCTTGCATAACGCGCCATCATAATGCGGATTGCGCAAAAAGCGTGCATCAAACACCATGTCAGCCTCGCGGGGCAGACCAGCCGGGTACGCAAATGACACCAGCGACACTGCCAAACCCGGCGATTCCGCGCCGAAACGCTGCTCGATCATGGTGCGCAGCCCGTGGAGCGGCAAGGTTGAGGTGTCGATCACCAGGTCCGCCGCTCGATGCAAAGCCTCGGTCAGGTCGCGTTCCAGCGTGATACCGTCTGCCACCTGGCCGGTTTGCGCCAGCGGGTGCCGGCGGCGGGTTTCGGTGTAGCGCCGCAGTAAAAACTCGTCCCCGGCGGTAACGTAAACCAACTGCGGGGCCAGATGCGGGTTGAGCCGCAGGCGCTCTAGCGTCTGTAACACCAATGCCGCGTCAAACCCGCGCGAACGTGCATCTACCCCGATGGCGATATTGCGCTCACCGCCCACAATCAACGTTTCCAGCGAGGGCAGCGGCGGGTTATCCATGGTCTCGAAACCCAGATCCTCCAGCGCCCGCAACACCGAGTTTTTGCCCGCACCCGAAAGCCCGGTGACCAGCACCACGGTCAGTGTACGGCAAGCCTCGCTCATACGGCAAAGGCACCGGCAATCTGTGCCGCCCGCCCACAGGCCGCCGCCAGTGCTAAAGCCAACCGGGCGGGGGCCGAGTGTTGGGCGGGGTCAAACGTGACCATCGGCAGGTTCAACACATCATGAGTTTGTGGCTCCGGCAGACGGATGGTCTGCACCCCTAGTTGCACCACCAGCCGCAGCGGCGCTTGGGCGAGATATGGCTGCTTGAACAACCCAAGGCCCCGCACCTCCATCACACCCGCCAGAGCCTCCGGGGCGCGGGCAAGCCCATCCTCAACAATCACCTGATCGTCAGCCACCATCAACCAGCCTTCATGCAGCAGCCTGAGCAATAAATCAGATTTACCACTGCCCGATGCGCCCAGCAGCAGCACCGAATCATATCCATCCGGCCCCAAATAGGCCGCGCAAGAGGCGTAAAAGCGCATGATAAGCCAATTGTGGCAAGTTTTGGGCAGGCGGGGAAGGGGTTGTAGCGTTCGTCACGCTCTCGTACCTAGCGGTTCTCAATTTTTTTTCTAGTGAAAAGCTCGTGATGATATCTCTTTTAAACACTGGAAAACCCATTCTCATCGTCGGTGCCGGTTTCGCCGGTGCCGTGCACGCTCGCACCCTGGAAGAGGCTGGATACAGGGTGCATGTTATCGACCAACGCCCCCATATTGGCGGCAATGCCCATGATTATGTGGATGAAAACGGCATCCGTGTGC
>NCFD01000245.1 GCA_002281005.1 Acidocella sp. 35-58-6
ACGGAGTTGCTAAGTAAAGCCTTCTCGCTTCATCTCTCTGCTGCTCAAGGCTCTTGATGGTGTCCGGCATCAAGTAAAAGAAATGCCAAATATCCTCTGATGCTCGGGATAACGAAAGGTCCGGGCTTGGGCGGTAATCGGCCGCAGCCGTGGCAATCACTTGGCGAGCCTTTTCCTCGAGACGATATCCTTCCAAATACTGGATAAATCTTTCATTATTAATGACTTCTCCAGCTTTTATGAAGTCTTGTAAAATGCGAAACATCTCCAAGCATGGCGGTGCAAACGTGATGCTGAACAAGGCTTCCTCAAATTGAGAAAACAAATCGGGAAATTGAATTAAGAGGGCAAGGATAATATAGCCACGCCGCACTGAAGAATTGTGTGGTTTAATTTCACGGCGCTCGGACGTGTTGAACTTATAACCTGCTTCAGCTTTGCCTTTTTTGCGAGGTCGCCAATCATTAAAAAAACGTCCGAGCAAAACCGCTTTGTATTCCATCGCTAGCGGCTTATCCGTTATCCTAGCGGCTGTTTTTACTAACCTATCGTAAAACACTGCTCGTGCTTCTGGTGTATCTTTTGCCGCACCTTCCGCCAACATCCCAAAAAGGGCCTCAGAAATCGGAATTGCCTTATCAAGTCTTGCTTTGAAATTTAAAGCCCCCTCACGGCGAATTATGCTGTCCGGATCTTCCTTCTCCGGCAAACGTAAAAATTTGAGAGACCGGTCTGGAGCTAGCGCTGAGAGGGCGAGGTCAACCGTCCGCATCGCAGCACGCCTGCCTGCAGCGTCCGAGTCAAAACAAATCACGGGGTCAGGGCTCAATCGCCAAATATCCGCCAAGTGATCTTCAGTAAGCGCCGTGCCTAAGGGCGCAACAGCTCCACCAAATCCCGCCTGGGCCAAAGCGATAACATCCATATAGCCTTCAACGACAATCAATGGATCGCCTCTGCGCACAGCCTCACGGGCAAAATTTAACCCATATAGCGAGCGACGCTTGGAAAAAGCCGGGGTCTCCGGGCCGTTTACGTACTTCGGCTGGCCATCGCCCAATATTCGGCCGCCGAAGCTGATTTTGGTGCCCCTGCGGTCAGCAATCGGGAACATGACGCGCGAAAAGAACATATCGACAGGTCCGCGATCGCTGATCTTCATCAGCCCCGCCTCGACCAACTGCTCGGTACTAATGCCCTGGCGGGCGAGTGCGTTGGCAAGCTGGCTGCGCCCCTCACCTGACCAGCCCAGGCCAAATTTTCTGATGGTGGCTTCCGAGAGACCGCGTCCGCGTAAGTAATCAAGGGCCGGCTTACCCTCCGGCGCAAACAGCCATTTTTGATACTGCACGGCAGCGGCTTCCAGCACCTCGGCGATACCGGCGCGTTTTTGTTCGGCCTCGGCGGCCTGCGGACTGGCTTTGGGCACCTCCAACCCAGCTTCTGCAGCGAGGGTTTCCACGGCTTCCATGAAACTTAGGCCCGCAGACTTCATGGTGAAAGTGATGACATCGCCATGCTCGCCACAACCGTAACAGTGAAAATGGTCATCATACACGTAGAACGAAGGGGTCTTTTCGCCGTGAAATGGACAGCAACCCTTGGATTCCCGGCCCGATTTGGTCAGCCGTACACTGCGGCCAATTACCGCCGCGATCGGTGTTCGGGACCGCAATTCATCGAGAAAGTTGGGAGATAGGGTAGCCATACACCAACATAGCCCAACCTTGTTGGTTCACCCAAGAGCTGATTTCACCGCCGCCGAGACCGCGCCCATATCAAGTGCAGCGCCGTGCTTGGCCTTCAACGCGCCGATCACCTTGCCCATGTCCTTTCCCGAGGTGGCGCCGGTTTCGGCGATGGCAGCGGCAACTGCGGCGGTAAGCGCATCGCCGGACAAGGTTTGTGGTAAAAATTCTTCAATAACAGCTATTTCCGAATCTTCCTTCACAGCCAACTCCTCTCGGCCCCCTTGCCGGTATAGCGTCACGGCATCCCGGCGGGATTTGATCATCGAGCGCAGCATGGCAAAAATCTCGTCATCGGGGATGGCGGTGATGCCCTTCGGGCGGGCCGCGATATCGGTGTCCTTCAGCTTCGCCTGGATCATCCGCAGCGTAGAGGTGCGCTCGGCGTCGCGGGCCAGCATGGCGGTTTTTACGGCGGCGGTAATATCTTCACGCAAACTCATCATTCTTCCCTTCGGACAGCAATTCCGGCACCCAACAAAATCATTGAACCCGGAAATAAATTCCGTTACACCATTTTCATGCCAATATCCATCACCGACCTACTAGACCGTCTCGGCGGCACGGATGCTGCCGCCACTCTAACAGGGGTTTCGCCCGAAGCGATACGCAAATGGCGCAGCGCTAACGCCATTCCCACGCGCCATTGGCCGGCGATTATGGCGGCCACCGGACTAAACATCGAAGACCTGCCAGGAGCCGCCATGGAAACCGACACCCCGCCTGGCGCGACCGCCGCCTTGGTTCTGGCCGATGGCACGGTGTTCTGGGGCCGCGGCTTTGGGGCCCATGGCACCAGCAAGCCCTCGGAGCTTTGCTTCTCCACCGGCATGACGGGCTACCAGGAAACCCTCACCGACCCCTCATTCGCCGGGCAGATTATTACTTTTACCTTCCCGCATATCGGCAATGTGGGTGCCAATGACGAGGATTTGGAAGCAACCAGTATCGCCGCCCGCGGGCTGGTGACCGGGCAGGACCCGACCGAGCCTTCCAACTACCGCGCCACCAGCAACCTTGATAGCTGGTTGAAGAAGCATAACGTGCCGGGCATCGCCGGGGTTGATACCAGGGCTGTCACGCTGCGGATCCGCGATTTGGGTGCGCCCAATGCGGTGCTGAGCTACCCGGCGGATGGTAAGTTTGACCTCGCGGCACTGGCCGCC
>NCFD01000246.1 GCA_002281005.1 Acidocella sp. 35-58-6
GAGCGAGGCGTTCAAATCAATCGGAGTTTTGAACATGAAGCGGCAGGCGAAATGGTCCACCAAAAACGTTTGCCCGCCGGTCGAGGGGTAAACCTGCACACCGCGGTTGGAAACGCCGTTGAGGCGGAACGGGGTGTCCTCGGCAATCGCCGCCAGCGCTTTGCCCAGTTCCTCTGAGCCAAGTTCAGACTCTAAAAACACATCAATCCCCACCAGCGCACGGCGATCGGGTTCCACATGAGCGGTAAGCTCCGGCCACGCCACCAGCTCGAATTTTTTATAGTCGCGTGAAGGCAGATTGGAGGAGCGCCCAAGGTTGGCGATCACCTGGTCAGTGAACGCATCAGTACCAACGCCGTGGCCGCGCGGCGATAAATCACCGGTCAGATTCTTGCCCTCCGCCAGCGTAATGAACAACGCCTGCTCAATCTCCTCAGCCGCCGTAAACGCGCCGATATGGCGCAGCATCATGATCGCGGCGGAGAGTAAAGCGGTGGGGTTGGCAAGGCCCTTGCCGGCGATCTGCGGGGCAGAGCCATGCACGGCTTCAAACATCGCCACATGGTCACCGAGGTTAGACGATGGCGCGATGCCCAAGCCCCCCACCAGCCCGGCCGCGAGGTCGGAAATAATATCGCCATTCATGTTCGATGTGACAATCACATCAAACTGCTCCGGTGCGATCACCAACTGGTGCGCACAATTATCGATGATGATATGTTCCTGCACGATACTGGGGAAATCCGGCCCCACCTTCTCGAACATCCGCTTCATCATGCCTTCGGTCAGCTTCATGATGTTGGCTTTGGTGGCGCAGGTCACCTTCTTGCGGTCCTCCGCCATCGCCAAACCAAACGCCGCCCGCACGATCCGCTCGCAGCCAGGTGCGGTCATCAGCTTCAAGCACTGCGCCACCGAGGGGGTCTGCATATGCTCAATGCCGGCGTAAACATCTTCCACATTCTCACGCACGATCACCATATCAATGCCACGGCCGGTGAACGGCGTGATGACGCCGGGCAGCTCACGCACCGGGCGGATGTTGGCATAGAGTTCAAAATACTTGCGCAACGTGACGTTAGCGGATTTGCCGCCAAACCCCACGGGCGTCTCCAACGGGCTTTTCAGCGCCAAACCATTGCGGGCAATGCTGTCCAGCGCCTCGCGCGTCACGCCGGTGCCGATGCCTTTTTTGAACACTTCCGCCCCGGCTTCCGCCATTTCCCACTCGATCGGGGCGTTTGCCGCCGCCAGGATCTTCATGGTGGCCGCCATCACCTCGGGGCCGATGCCGTCGCCCGGCAGCGCCGTAACTGTTGTTTTTTTGGTGGTTGCGGCGGCAGCACTCATTACGGCTCTCCAGTTTGTGACTGGAAGCAGCTTATAGGCGGAAGATTCCATATGCGCTACCGCAGCGCAGCATCACTGGGTCTTGTCCTGGTGATAGGCAAACGACTCATTAATTTTATCCAGCAGATACTGCCCCGCCGTGGTGGGCGCATAACGCGGGTTTGGGCCGATAGGTGCCACCTCGGCGCTGAAATCCGGATCGAAGAAAAACGGCAGGGAATAACGCTCCCGGCCCGATACATTCACCACCCGGTGCAAGGTGGAGGTGAATACATCATTGGTCCAACGCTGCATCATGTCGCCAATGTTGACCACAAAACTGCCTACAACCGGCGGAGCCTCAACCCACAGGCCGGTTTTGGTCCGCACCTGCAAGCCACCCACAGCATCCTGCGCCAGCAAGGTCAGGCAGCCGAAATCGGTATGAGCGCCCGCGCCGATTTGGGCTTCGGTGATCGGGCCGCGCTGCGGCGGGTAGTGCAGCGGCCCCAAGGTGGTCATCGGGCTGGTCAGCCAGCGGTCGAAATAATGCGCATCAAGGTTTAAACTCACGGCAAAAGCCCGCAGCATTTCGGTGCCCAGGCCGGTCATGCGGTCGTAGTAGGTCTGCATCACCTCGCGCCAGCCGGGCAGATTTTCCGGCCATTGGTTCGGCCCGTGCAACGGTGTTTTCGCCAGCACCAGCGAGTGCGTGGCGGGCAAGTCCCGGCCAATTTTTATGCCTTCCTTCAAATCCCCGGCAGCTTTCTGTTTGGCCGGGTCGAGATTCTCCCCCCCCACCTGGAACCAGCCGCGGTGGCAGGCAGAATTCTCAATCGCAATCGTGCTCTTAGCCGCCACTGGAAGGTCGAAAAACCGCTTGGCCTGCGCGTACACATCCGCGATCAGCGCGGCCTCAATGCCGTGGTTGATGACATAAAAAAACCCAATCTCCCGGCAGGCCCGCCCGATAGCCTCGGCTGTGGCAGCACGCTCAGCCGGATTGCCCGCTAAAAACGGCGCGAAATCGATAATGGGGATTTGCAGGCCCGCCATGGTTGCGGGGACTAAGGCGGGGTCAAGTTGTGCAGTGCTGGACATACACCTTAAGCTACGAGTGATGCGAAACCGGGGCAAGTTTTGATGAGTTATCTGCTGGGCATTGATTTGGGGGCAGGCAGCCTGAAGGCGATGGTGATTAACACCACCGGCCATCTGACCGGTGAGGCAAGCTGCCCGGTCACCACGCATATCCCACAACCTGGCTTTGCCGAGCAGGACCCGGCGCAATGGCGGGGGGCCCTTGGGATCGCGGTGAAGCAAGCGCTGGCCAATGCAGAAATCCCGGCCACTGAGATTGCGGGGGTCAGCGTTTCCGCCGGTGCCCATATCCCGGTGCTGATGGACGCTGCGGGCGAGGTCATCCGCCCGGCGATCATGTGGAGCGACCAGCGCAGCCTTTTGGAAGCTCAGGCTCTACACGCCCAAGCCGGCGATATGATCACAAAAACCAGCCTGAACCGCATCAACCCCACCTGGACCCTGGCGATGCTGGCCTGGCTGCAAAAGCATGAACC
>NCFD01000247.1 GCA_002281005.1 Acidocella sp. 35-58-6
CAGATTTTGGTATCAGCCGGGGCGCCGGTTGAATATGACGAACCGCTGCTGATTATCGAGTAAGCAGATGTTTAAAAAAATCCTGATCGCCAATCGCGGTGAAATTGCGCTGCGGGTGCAGCGGGCTTGCCGGGAACTGGGGATAGCGACAGTGGCGGTGCATTCCACCGCCGATGCCGATGCGATGCATGTGCGCCTGGCTGATGAGAGCGTGTGCATTGGGCCACCGCTGGCGCGGGATTCGTATTTGAACATGCCCGCCATTATTTCAGCGGCATTGATCACTGGGGCTGAGGCGATTCATCCGGGTTATGGGTTTCTCTCGGAAAATGCTGACTTCGCCGAAATGGTGGAAGCGCATAAATTGGTGTTTATTGGGCCGAGTGCGCAGCATATTCGGATGATGGGCGATAAAATTACCGCCAAAACCACCATGCTGGAACTGGGCGTGCCGCTGGTGCCGGGCTCCGCAGGGGAATTGGAAACGCTTGAGGACGCCTACGAGGTTGCCGAGCGGATTAAATACCCGGTGTTGATTAAAGCCGCGGCCGGCGGCGGCGGGCGCGGCATGAAGGTGGCGCAGAGCCGCGCGGAATTAGAGAGTGCGTTTCGTGAAGCGCGGGCTGAGGCGGGTGCGGCGTTTGGGAATAATGCTGTGTATATGGAGAAATATCTCGATAAGCCCCGGCACATTGAATTGCAGATTTTAGCCGATACGCACGGCAATGTGGTGCATTTTGGCGAGCGTGATTGTTCATTGCAGCGGCGCCACCAGAAAGTGCTGGAAGAAGCGGGATCGCCCGCCATTACCACCGCGCAGCGTGATGCGCTGGGGATTGTGGTGACCGATGCGCTGAAAAAAATTGGCTACCGCAATGCCGGGACTTTGGAGTTTTTATATCAGGACGAGCAATTTTCGTTCATTGAAATGAATACAAGGTTGCAGGTGGAGCACCCAATTTCTGAGATGATCTCGCGGATGGATTTGGTGCATGAGCAAATCCGCATCGCCGCTGGTGAGCCCTTGGGATATGAGCAGACCGATATTGAGCTTTCCGGCCATGCGATTGAATGCCGGATTGCGGCTGAAGACCCCGAGACATTTGCGCCGTGCCCTGGGCTGGTGAGCGTGTATCACCCGCCGGGCGGGTTGGGCGTGCGGGTGGATTCAGCGTTGTATGCTGGCTACCGGGTGCCGCCGCATTATGATTCGCTGATTGCGAAACTGATCACCTTTGGCAAAACCCGCGAAGAAGCGATTGCACGGATGAAGCGGGCGCTGCGGGAATTTGTGATTCAGGGTATTAAAACCACCATCCCGCTGCACCAGCGCATATTGGAAAACCCGGAGTTTCTGGCGGGGGATTATACCATTCACTGGCTGGAAAAATTTGTCGGGCAGGAGCATTAATCAGGCGTGAGTTCATCCGCTGTCGCCGCTCACGCGGACCGGCAGGATAAATTCGATGGGGTGGTTTGGCATATTGGTCAAAAACCCCGGAAAACGTGAACCGCGCAAGGCGCTGAGGGCGGCCTGGTTGACTGAGGCCAAGCCGCTTGGGTCGGCAATGCCAACCGAGAGAATACTGCCATCCGGAGCCACCGTGAAGCGCAGTGTGCAGGTGCTGGTAATTCCGGCGCTGCTGATATCATCAGGCACCTCCAAATGGCTCAGCACAATCGCCCGTAACATGCCGGTGTAGCGCGACAAAGCGGTTTGCTGCGCCTCGGGTGAAGGTGGCGGAGCCTCGGTGACCGTTGCCGGTGGCAGCGGTGCGGTGATCACCTGCGGCGGCGGCGGGAGGGGGTGCGGCTTGGTGTGCATCACCGGATGATCAGGCTTGGGCGGCGGCGGTGGCGGCACCGGCACTGGCGGTGTCATGGGCACAGCCGGTTGCGGCGTGGGCGGCGGCGGCTGCGGTGGTGGTGGCTTGGCGTGTTCCACCGGGGCGGGCGGTAGCATTTGCAGCTTCACTACTTGCGGCGCCACCGGGGCGGGCGGTGGTGATTGCGAAGCCAACATAAATATTAGCACCACTTCGATGCCAAATGCCACAAGCAAGGCACGCCCGAACCGGTCTGGTTCGGACGTGCTCCAGGTTGTCTCGAAAAGTTTAGTCACGTCAGTGGATTATCAGAACTTGAAGGCAACGCTGCCGTACACCGCGCGCGGCGCACCAATAATGCCTTCCTTATAGTTGGCGCCGGTACTGTAATATTGGTTCACGTCTGACTGTGCGTAATAATGCACGCCAAATATATTATCGAGGTTCAGTGTTAGCTTCACCGCCTTCACGATTCCCATGTGCAGCGGAATGGTATCTGCGAACGTGAGGTCGGTGATAACATAGGCGCCATTTTTAAAGTTGGAGGGCAGGCTGATGGCAGCGTTGTTGAGAACTTGGCTGCCGATGTAGCGCATGTCCACGCCCACATAGTAGCCGTTATTGGTCCAGTTGGCGCCGGCGGAAAGCAGGTTTTGCGGCACGTTGGCGATCGACTGGCCGGAGGTCACCGAGATGCCGGAGAATTGGTCGGTGTAGCTGGACGTATAAATCGCGCTGTTATGCGCGAAGTTTAAATAACCGGCAAAGTCACCGGGCACCATGTCACCGCCGATATGGCCGAAATCATCGGCCAGTTGCAGCTCCTCTCCTTCATAGCGCGAACTTCCGCCATTGCCGGTGGTGGAGTTGCCGGTTGAAAGGTCAGTGGTGGTAACAAAAGTGTTGAGGAAGTCCTCGCGGTAATAATTGGCTTCGGCAACAATCGGGCCATTTTCATAGCGCAGGCCAACCTCATAATCTTTCACGTATTCCGGCTTCACTGTCACCGGCTGCACAGAGCCACTGTTGGTGGCAATGTTGTTGTAATACGAAGTGATATCAGGGAATTTGACGTTTT
>NCFD01000248.1 GCA_002281005.1 Acidocella sp. 35-58-6
TTGGAAGCCAAGCGTGAATTAGACCGCTTCTATCGGGCAATCGCCGCACACCCTGGCGTTGTGGCGGCAGCCGACATTCCCGCCAGTGTTATTGAGCCGCTATGCGATGATTTGAATACACCCGGCGCGATCGCAGGGCTGCATAGTTTGGCGGATACCGCTTTGACGGGGGATGCCAATGGCGCCGCGGGACTACTGGCGGCAGGCACGGTCTTAGGCCTGTTTAATCATACGCCTGATGAATGGTTTCATGCCGGTGCCGATGCCGCAAAAATTGCGATGTTGATCGAGGAACGTCGCGCTGCCCGTGCCGCTAAAAACTTCGCACGGGCTGATGAAATCCGTAAATCGCTCGAAGCAGAGGGTATTTTATTGGAGGATACTGCCAGCGGCACCAGTTGGCGGCGGGATGTCAAATGACCGGCCGTGACGGCGGGGCGGATTTGCAACCCATCGAACCTTCGCCCATCGTCATTCTGGTGCGCCCGCAACTCGCCGAGAATATTGGTGCGGTGGCGCGTGCCATGGGCAATGGCGGGCTGTTTCATTTGCGGTTAGTCGCGCCGCGCGATGGATGGCCGCAGGAGCGTGCCTGGGTAACCTGCTCGGGTGCGCACCGGATTCTCGACCAACTTACTGTGCATGAAACAGTGGCCGATGCGGTGAAAGACCTGCACAGGGTTTTTGCCACATGTCCGCGGCCGCGTCATATCATCAAGCCGGTGCTCACTGCCCGTGGTGCCGCGGCGGAACTGCATGCCATCGGTGCCCGCAACATGAAGGCGGGAATCCTTTTTGGCCCCGAGCGTGCCGGGCTCGATAACGATGATATCGCCTGCACTGACAGTTTGATCCGTTATGATCTCAACCCCGGCTTCATGTCCCTCAACCTCGCCCAGGCGGTGATGATCATGGGCTATGAATGGTTCATCGCCCGTGACGAGGATGCGGTGGTGAAGAGTTTGCAAACCAACGAAACGCAAATCGCCACCAAGGGTGAGTTGGATAATTTCATGAACCACCTCATCCGTGCATGCGACGAAGCGGGATTTTTGAAGAATCCGCAAAAGCGCCCTGGCATGGTGCGCAACCTGAGGCATTTTTTCCAGCGCGGTGAGGTCACCTGCCAGGAACTTAATACTTTGCACGGCGTGGTCAGTGACCTCGCGCGCGGCCCGCGTGAATGAACACCGAGGATTTATCATATCGCCTCCAAGGGATGGCAGCGCGATTACTCATGTTGTTTTTCCGCATCCTGCCGCTGGATGCTGCCTCGTGGACTGGCGGTTGGCTGGCACGCACCCTCGGGCCGCTATCATCCGCCCACAAAACTGCTACGAAAAATCTTGCCCTGGCGATGCCCGAACGCGGCCAGAGCCAAAATTATCAGTGGCATGTGGGATAATATTGGCCGCACCACGGCGGAATATCCGCATCTTAGCAAGCTGATCGACGATCCACAGCGCGTCGAAGTGATCGACCCCGGTAACCTCGCCGTGCAAATCCGTGATGATGGCATCGGCGCGCTGATGATTGGCATGCATTACGGCAATTGGGAGTTGGCTACCGTGCCAGGCCATCGCACCGGCTTTACCCAATACCATTTTTACCGGGCACCAAATAACCCCTATGTTGACGCGTTGTTGAACGAGTTGCGAAAACCCTTGCAACAGGAGGGGTTTTTGCCAAAAG
Organism: Acidocella sp. 35-58-6; assembly: GCA_002281005.1. Taxonomy (GTDB): domain Bacteria; phylum Pseudomonadota; class Alphaproteobacteria; order Acetobacterales; family Acetobacteraceae; genus Acidocella. Next base: position 1,693 of record NCFD01000248.1, read on the forward strand.
GCTCAGATGGTGCCCGGCAGGCCGTGGTGCTACTTAAAAAGCACGCTCATATTGGCATGCTGGTGGACCAAAAGCAGGATGAAGGCATTCCGGCGTTATTTTTTGGCCGCGAGGCGATGACGACAACCGCGCCGGCTGCATTGGCCCGCCGATTAGATGTTCCAGTGGTTGCTGCCCGCGTGGTACGGCAACATGGTGCTTATTTCAAAATTTTCGTTCATGAGTTCCAGATCGCCAAAACCGAAGACCGGCTGGCGGACGTTATTGTGTCCACCAAGCAATTCAATACACTTTTGGAAGGCTGGGTGCGCGAGCATCCCGAACAATGGTTCTGGGTTCACAAGCGCTGGCCACGCTAATTCGTCAGGTTTACTGTCACCGGCACATGGTCGGAAGGCTGTGTCTTTTCGCGCTCGGCTTTATGAATCGTCACAGCACTTAACCGCTCGGCCACACGTGGTGAGAGCAAAGCGTGGTCAATCCGCAGGCCGGAATTTCTATCCCACGCCCCGGCCTGATAATCCCAGAATGTATAGAGCGTCTCTAAGGGGTGCAAAGCCCGTACCGCTTCGGTCAGCCCCAGCCAGATCAGCGCGTTGAAGGCAGCGCGGGTTTGTGGCCGCACCAGCGCATCGGTTTTTGAAATCGCGCCGGGGGCAAAATCAGCGTCGGTAGGGCAAACATTATAATCCCCCGCCAGGATGAAATTTTTACCCGCCTCCAGCATCGCCTGCGCATGTTTCCGCAGATTTTCCATCCATTCCAGCTTATAGGCGTAGCCTTCATCGCCGTTGGAATTGCCGTTTGGTAGGTACAAATTACCAACAATCAAATCGCCGCTGCTCACTTCGATATAGCGTGAATGGCTATCCGCCTCGGTCATGCCGGGCAGCTTGCGATGAGTCACATGCACCGGCCCCCGTTGCAACACTGCCACGCCATTGTATGATTTCTGCCCCACTACTGCGGATTGGTAACCGAGGCTGGAGAAGGCGAGGGCAGGGAACTGGTGCGCCTCGCATTTAATTTCCTGCAGCAGCAATAAATCCGGCTGCTCGCGCTCCAAAAAATCCGCCACATGCGATTCCCGGATACGAACCGAGTTGACGTTCCAGGTGGTAATTTTAGTCAATGGAGAACGACGTGCCGCAGCCGCATGATGAGGTGGCATTGGGGTTTTGCACGGCAAAATGCGCCCCCATCAGCGAATCCTTATAGTCCAGTTCGCTGCCGGCCAGTAAATCCAGGCTGGCCGGGTCCACGAACACCGTGGCGCCCCCGGTCGCAATCACCAGGTCATCGGGGTTTTTATCGGCCGTCAGGTCAAACTTATATTGGAAGCCCGAACAGCCCCCAGCCAGCACCTCGACCCGCAACGCCTGCGCTTGCGGATCACCGGCCAGAATTTCGGCCACCCGGCGGGCGGCGTTTTCAGAGAGGCGGAATGTCTCAACAGATTGGCTCATATGCTTCATATAGCGCGGCATGCCCTTGGATTGAAGGGCCACGCTGTGTAGGACTGACCCTATGACATTGGCCCCCTACGCTGTTCAGCCCCAAACCTCGCGCGGCCGGCTGCATGCCGAGCCGGAAGCGCCGGATCGCTCGCCCTTCCAGCGCGACCGTGACAGGGTGGTGCACGCCTCGGCCTTCCGCAAGCTGCAATATAAAACCCAGGTGTTTGTCACCCGCGAGGGCGATTTTTACCGCACCAGGCTGACCCATTCGCTGGAAGTCGCGCAGGTCGCCCGCTCGATCGCTCGCCGTTTGAGCCTAGATGAAGATTTAACCGAAGCCCTGGCCCTGGCACACGACCTCGGCCACCCGCCGTTCGGCCACGCCGGCGAAACCGGGCTGAACGAGGCGCTGCAGGATTTCGGCGGCTTTGACCATAACGCCCAGAGCCTGCGGGTGGTCACTCTGCTGGAGCATAAATACGCCGGGTTCGATGGCCTGAACCTGACCTGGGAGATGCTGGAAGGCCTGGCCAAACATAACGGTCCACTGCCAAATCCGCCGGAATATATCGCGGCATTTAACCAGCACTATAACCTCGACCTTGAGCGCCAGCCCTCGGCTGAGGCGCAGGTGGCGGCCTTTGCCGATGATATCGCCTATAATACCCATGACCTTGACGATGGCCTGCGCGCTGGCCTGTTTCAGCTTGATGATCTGATGGATTTGCCCGTGATTGGTGACGCGTTGCGCACCGCGCAGGCTTTGACCAGCGATGAGAAGCGCATCCGCAATGAGATGTCGCGCCGGGTGATCCATCTGATGATCCAGGATGTCATCATTGAAAGCCAATCCCGCCTCAAAGCGCTGGCCCCCGACGATGTCGAAGCGATTCGAGGCTGCCAAACGCCGGTCATCGGGTTTTCCCCGGTCATGGCTGCCGCCAGCCGTGCGGTGAAGGCATTTTTATTCGACCGCATGTACCGCCATTGGCGGGTCAACCGGATGAGCCGGAAGGCCCAAATGGTCACCAGATCACTTGGTAGTTTGTTGCTGGACCGCCCGGATTTACTGCCCGATGAATGGCGCGACGAGGCGGGCGGCGGCAA
>NCFD01000249.1 GCA_002281005.1 Acidocella sp. 35-58-6
CATTGCATTGTTCAAGCAATCCATCGCCAATGCGCCTCCCAATGCCAGTTGGCGGGCGCTCGATGAGCAGCGCTTGGTGCAAGCGGCGGCTCAGCAATAATTTTACCTTGCGAAATCCATTTACGATAACCAGATGAGTTTGATGGACGACGAGACAAAAGCCGAAACAACGAAGCCAGCTGAGACTGAGGCCCGCAAACCTGCTGTTTTGCCACCAGAAATTGGTGGCCAGAAGGGACCTGAGCCGACGCGTTATGGCGACTGGGAAAAGAACGGTCGCTGCACCGACTTTTAATAACTGTAGGAATTTTTTAATGAACAAAAATGCGTTGATCGGCGCGGCTATTGTCGTGGTCGTTGGGTTTTTTGCCGTGCCCATGCAGGCAGCCGGCACAACCAATACCTGCCAGGCGTTAGAGAAACATAATGTGAGCGCTGCGGCAACCAACATTGCCGGCAGCAACACAGGGGTGGTTCATGACACCATCAATAGTATCGGGCAAAGCATGGCAACAGGTCAGGTCACCCAGGCTGCCGAAGCGCAGAGCCATCCGAATACACCGAGCGTAGTGAGTTGCGCATTTTATTATTGGAAAGACATTCTCTGAGGTGTTGATGTCGTTCGTTTAAGCGGCGTCCTGCAAGTTGGCCAATCTGGTGAGATTGGTCAGCACGTCGCGGGCGATCCCGGCGCGGGCGTTTACGTCCATGTCGCGGGCGACCACCAATTTATGGTCGGGGCGGATTTTGATGGTGCCGCCGCGTGAGCTGATCCAATTAATCAAACCGCCGGGATTATTAAATTCGTTGCGCCGGAAGCTGAGCACCATGCCTTTTGGCCCGGCGTCAAGCTTCTCCACGCCAGCTTCGCGGCAGGCGCGTTTGAGGGCAACGGTTTCCAACAAATTTTCGACTTCAGCAGGCAGTTTGCCAAACCGGTCAACCAGTTCAGCGGCCAGCGCCTCGCTCTCGGCGTCGTTCTGCAATCCGCTGACGCGGCGGTAGAGGCCGAGACGAACCGGAAGATCACTCACGTAAGTTTCCGGGATCAGCACCGGCAACCCGAGATTGATATTCGGGGTCCAATCGCGCTCGGCGGCTTTTTTATTGTGGCCCTCGGCGCGGATGGCGTTCACGGCGTCTTCAAGCATCTGCTGGTAGAGTTCGATGCCGACTTCGCGGATATGACCGGATTGTTCATCACCTAGCAAATTGCCTGCACCGCGAATATCCAAATCATGTGAAGCGAGTGTGAAACCAGCGCCCAGCGTGTCCAGAGTCTGCATCACCTCCAGGCGCTTCTCAGCGGCGGCTGACAACCGATGGTGCGCGGGCCAGGTGAGATACGCATAGCCACGTTGTTTGCCACGGCCAACGCGGCCACGAAGCTGGTACAGCCCGGCGAGGCCAAACATATCGGCGCGGTAGATGATGAGGGTGTTGACGGCCGGCATATCCAGCCCGCTTTCCACGATGTTGGTGGCGAGCAGAACATCGAATTTACCTTCGCCGAATTCGGTCATCACGCGCTCAAGCTCGGTCGGTGCCAAGCGACCATGCGCCATGACGGTGCGGATTTCCGGCACGATTTCACGCAGGCGGGCGGCCATCGGGTCGAGGTCTTCCAGGCGCGGCACCACACAGAAAATTTGTCCGCCCCGGAAGCGCTCGCGGGCGATGGCTTCCTTAATTACCAGGCTATCAAAGGGCATAATGAAAGTACGCACGGCCAGACGATCAACCGGCGGCGTGGTGATCAGCGAGAGGTCGCGCACGCCGGTCAAAGCCAGTTGCAGGGTGCGCGGAATAGGTGTGGCGGTGAGGGTTAAAACATGCACATCGGCTTTGAGCTGTTTCAAACGCTCCTTATGGGCCACGCCGAAATGCTGTTCCTCGTCCACGATCAGCAGGCCGAGGTCGGAGAAGGTGACCGATTTTGCCATGACGGCGTGGGTGCCGATGACGATGCTGATGCTGCCATCGGCGAGACCGGCGCGTACTAAAGTGGCCTCTTTGGCGGTCACCATACGCGATAGTTGTGCGACCCGCACGGGCAACCCGGCAAACCGGGCGGAGAACACCCGAAAATGCTGGCGGGCGAGCAAAGTTGTGGGCACCACCACGGCCACTTGGGTGCCTGCCATCGCGGCGACGAACGCAGCACGTAACGCCACTTCAGTTTTGCCGAAGCCGACATCGCCGCAGACCAGACGGTCCATCGGTTTGCCGGCGGCGAAATCCTCCAGCACATCGGCGATGGCGCGAGCTTGGTCTTCGGTTTCAGTGTAGGGGAAGCGGGCGCAGAATTCGGCGAAGGCGCCGTCATCAGCGGTAAGCATGGGGGCTTCGCGCATCTGGCGCTCCGCAGCCAGACGGATGAGGCCCGCTGCGATATCCTGAATGCGGTTTTTGGCTTTGGCTTTGCGGGCCTGCCAGGAAGCGCCACCAAGTTTATCAAGCGTAACACCATCGCCTTCCTGGCCGAAGCGGGAGAGCAGATCGATATTCTCGACCGGGAGAAATAATTTATCGCCGCCATCATAGAGTAATTTTAAGCAATCATGGGCGGCGTTATTCACCACCACGGCTTCGAGGCCCGCATAGCGGCCAATGCCATGGTCCTGGTGCACCACTAAATCACCTTCGGCGATTTCGGTGGCATCGGCGATGAATTGGTCGGCACGTTTGCGGCGCTTCGGCGGGCGGGCGATGCGCTGGCCGAGGAGATCCTGCTCAGCGACCACCGCAAGTTTGTCGGTGAGGAAGCCGCGTTCGATGCCAAGCACCGCAAGGCCGATGGTGCCCTTCGGCAAGGCGCGGGCTTCATCCGCACTTTCGATGTTTTTGACATCGCGCATGCCGTGTTCGCGCAGCATCAGGGCCAGAC
>NCFD01000250.1 GCA_002281005.1 Acidocella sp. 35-58-6
TCGTCAGCACCGCGCATTGAAGCAGGGCGGATGGCGACAACCGCACGATATCGGCGGTAACGAACGCCGCGATCAAAATGGCGGTGCCGGTCGCCAGCGGCTGGAACAGCCAGACGGCGGCATACGGCTTGTCATGGCTCAATGTAATTGAGATTGCGTTATCCAACCCTGGCCAATGAATAGCCTGAGCACCGATGGTAAACACCTTAAACTGGGTCCAGCCGATAACAACCACTGAGACGATGACCCAAGGCAACCAACCTTTCCAGCTCGGGATTTTTGATCCTGCGCCGGCGGAGCTCATGGTGGCAGCCTTGATCATGAACATGGGGTCCGGAGCCGGACGCCAGACCTGCAGGAACAAAATGGTAATGATCAGCGAGCCAAGTGAGGCCAGCACATCGGTCAGCGAGTAGTTGATGAAGTTTGCTGTTACAAACTGCATACCCGCAAAGCTGACGCCAGCAACCAGCAGCACCGGGAAAGTGGCGCGGATGGATTTGAAGCCACCGAACAACCCGATCACGTAAAATGGCAAAATAATCGCGATAATGGGTAATTGACGGCCCACCATCGCGCCCAGCTCATTGGCAGGCAGACCAGTTACAGCGCCAAGCACCGTGATAGGCACGCCCAGCGCGCCGAAGGCCACCGGGGCGGAGTTGAAAATCAAGGCGTAAACCAAGGCTTCCAGCGGTGCGAACCCGACGATGATCAGCAACGAGCTGACAATCGCGATCGGCACACCGAACCCGGCCACACCTTCGAGCAAGCAACCAAAACAGAAGCCGATAACCACCAGCACCACCCGGCGGTCGTTAGGCAAATTCTGGATGATCCAGTCGCGGAATGCGTCAAAATAGCCGGAGCGGACCGTGATATTATAGAGAAAAATTGCGTTGACCACGATCCACATGACTGGCCACATGGCGAAGACCGCACCGTTAGCAACAGAATCCAAGGCCAATGACACAGGCATCTGCCAAGGGCCAACGGCGATGATCAGCGCAACGACCAACCCAGCCAAAGCTGCCTGCCATGCCGCGCGCCGAAATATGCCGAGCATAATGAGCAGCACCAGCACCGGTAAAATGGCAACCATGAAAGACAAGCCAAGGCTGTCCCCGATCGGTGTAATGAGTTGCTTAAACAATATTCCCCCCTGCCTATTCTCAGTTGCAGCCGCGACCCACCCAGGACGCCAGACCGCAAGACAAATCGCTAACATAATAATTGGTACAACCCAGTATGGTGCAAAACAAATCATTGGTGCAACAGCCCATGTGCTAAAAACGTCGCCTGGCGTGTAACTATCTGAATTACTTGACCACCAAGATGCCTGGCAACCAGACAACTTAAGAGGCCAGCTTTTGGTTCCTCAGACCCCGCTCAACGGATGATATAAAAAAAACCCCACCAAAATGGCGGGGTTTTTTATGTGTCAGCACGTGTGCCGCTTTACCTCATGAACCGACAACCGGGATAATGCCCGGGATAACAAATTGTTGGATTATCACGAGCACCGCCAGGATCAATGTCAGAATGATCGAGTGGATAAAGGTGCGGGCGAAGACCTTGCCCTCCTGACCCACCATGCCCACAACCGACACGCCGGTTGAGATATTCTGTGGCGAGATCATTTTGCCCATCACGCCGCCGGAAGAGTTGGTGGCGGCAAACAGGATCGGATTCAGGTTAAGCTGCTTGGCGGCCACCACCTGTAAATTGCCGAACAGGGCATTACCCGAGGTATCGCTGCCCGAGAGCATAACCGCGATCCATCCGAGGAACGGTGACAGCAACACGAAGAACTGGCCGGTTGAAGCAACACCGTCACCCAGGGTGAAGGCAAGGCCGGAGTAGTTCATCAGATAGGCCAGCCCGATGATCAGCATAACGGTAACCACCGCGACCCATACCTGGGAAATCGTCTGAGCAACGCATTGAAAGAATGTTGCCACCGAAGTTTTAACCAGCACGGCGGTGATCAGTGCCGCGACCAGAATGGCGGTACCGGTTGCCAACGGCTGGAAGACCCAAACCGCAGCATATGGCTTGTCGTGATACAGGGTGATCGAAATGGCATTATGAAGTGCCGGCCAATGGATCGCCATCTGATCGATGGCAAATACTTTGTACTCGGTCCAAATAATCACCACCGCTGAAACGATAACCCAAGGCATCCAGCCCTGCCATGCCGGCACATGGCTGGCATTGGCTGCAGCATGTTCCAGAACTTCGGAGCGGATCGCAAATTCCTCGTTCTTTTCTGGCTTCCAGAATTGCAGGAATGTTACCGTGATGATCAACGAACCCAAGGAAGCCAGCACGTCGGTCAACGCATAGTTAATGAAGTTCGAGGTGACGAACTGCATGAACGCAAAGCTGCCACCGGCAACCAGTAACAACGGCCACAACGCTTTGAGGGAGCGCTTACCGCCATACAGAAACATGACATAGAACGGTAACAGCATTGCCATTTCAGGCAATTGGCGGCCAATCATCTGACCAAGCTGGAGGGCGGGCAGGCCTGTCACTTGGCTCAAAACGGTCACTGGCACGCCAAGGGCGCCAAACGCCACCGGGGCGGTATCAAAAATCAGACAGTATACCAGCGCTTCAAGCGGTGGGAAGCCGACCATGATGAGCAGGGCGCTGACAATAGCAACCGGCGTTCCGAAGCCGGCAATGCCCTCAAGCAAGGCACCGAAGCAAAAAGCCATCACAATCAGCACAACGCGGCGGTCATTGGGCAAGTGCCCGATAATCCAGTCGCGGAACGCGTCAAAATGGCCGGACCTGACCGTAATGTTATAGAGCAGGATGGCGTTGACCACGATCCACATGATCGGCCACAGTGCAAACACGGCCCCGTTGGCGACCGAAT
>NCFD01000251.1 GCA_002281005.1 Acidocella sp. 35-58-6
GGGTGGGTGGGCTGTTTGGCTACCACGCGCTGTATTTTTTTGCCCTCTCCCATGCCCCAGCGGCGCAAGCCAATTTGCTCAATTACCTTTGGCCTTTGCTCATTGTACTGCTCTCGGCCCGTCTGCTGGGCTTGCATCTCTCCCGTCAGCATTGGCTGGGCATCGGGCTCGGGCTGGTTGGCTCATTCATGTTGTTAGGGCAGGGGGTAGCTTTTTCGGCAGGCTTTATCCCCGGCTATCTCGCCGCCATCGGGGCTGCCTTTGTGTGGGCGCTATATTCAGTGCTGGCCCGTAAATGGTCGGTTTCGGTGCCCACCGGGGCGCTGGCCGGGTTCTGCCTCGTTACCGCCCTCCTCGCCGCGCTCGCGCATATGTTGTTCGAACCCGCGTTCACACCCACTGCAGCCAATTGGCTGGTGGCTGGTCTCATGGGGCTAGGCCCGCTGGGCGCGGCATTTTACCTATGGGATTACGGCATGAAGCAGGGCGACCCGCGCTTGATCGGCACGCTCGCTTATATCACCCCGGTCGCATCCACCTTGCTGCTGGTGATCTTTGGCTTCGCTGGTTTTTCCTTCGCACTCGGGCTGGCGGCAGTGCTGGTCGGGGGCGGTGGGCTGCTGGCATCCAGCTTCAAAACTTCACCTGCCAGATAAAGGCTGCCGCAGATCAACACCCGCACCGGCGCGGTAATCTGTGCCAGCGCCCCGGCCACATCCGGCCCCGGCACCGCCATGCCGCCTGAGGCCTCAATAATTTTTTCAATCGGCAATGCCAGATGCTGCCCCGGCTCCACCACTGCGAAAATTTTTGCGGCCCGTGGCAACAGCGGCGCGATAAACTCGGTTACATCCTTCGACTGCTTCATCCCCACCAGCAAAACAGTCGGGCTGCCCCAGGCATCAAGCTGGGCCGCCAGCGCCTGGCCACCACCAGGATTATGCGCGCCATCCAGCCAAAGCTCTGAGCCTGCAGGTAGCTGGTTCAGCAAAGCGCCTTGTAGCCGTTGCAACCGCGCCGGCCATTCGGCGCTGCGCAATCCTGCCGCATAGGCATTGGCCGGAATTGGCAACCCGCTGGCCTGTAGCGCCATCATCGCAATACCCGCATTATCGGCCTGATGCGCCCCCAGCAATGAGGGTTTCGGCAAATCCATGCCGCCAAACCGCAAGCCCTCCGGCGTCTCAGCCACGTCCCAATCACGCCCGCGCCTCAGCAACGGCGCTCCCACCGCCATCGCTGCCTGCATAATTTCGGCCAGAGCTTCGGGGGCCTGCAACCCAGTGACCACCGAGCAGCCTGATTTAATAATGCCGGCCTTCTCAGCGGCGATGACTGCCAGCCTGTCACCCAAAAATTCCTGATGATCCATCGAAATCGAGGTAATCGCCGCTACCCGTGGTGCCGCGATGACATTGGTGGCATCCAGCCTGCCGCCCAGGCCGACTTCCAGAATGCATAAATCCGCCGGTACGCGCGAGAATAATAAAAACGCCGCCGCCGTGATCGCCTCGAACACGGTAATCTGGTTCCCGGCGTTCTGGCTCTCAATTTCATCAAGCGCTTCAGCCAGCGCCTCATCCGAAACCAATGCGCCCGCCAGCCGGATCCGCTCGTTGAACTTCACCAGATGCGGTGAGGTAAACACGTGCACCCTCAGCCCCGCCGCTTCGGCGATCGCCCGCATAAAGGCGCAGGCGCTGCCCTTGCCATTGGTGCCCGCCACATGAATCACCGGCGGCAGATGCAGATGCGGGTTGCCCAAATCACCCAGCAGGCGTTCCAGCCGCCCAAGGCTTAGATCGATCAGCTTCGGGTAGAGATTATGCAGCCTGCTTAGGCTCGCATCATATCGGCTCAAGCCGCGGCCTTATGGTTGGCTGTCAGCAGGTCGATGATCTTGCCCAAGGTTGCGGTCAGCTCGCCCCGCTTCACCACCATGTCGATCATGCCATGCGCCAGCAGATATTCTGCCCGCTGGAAGCCTTCCGGCAGTTTCTCGCGCACCGTCTGCTCGATCACGCGGGCCCCAGCAAACCCGATCAGCGCATTCGGCTCGGAGATTTGAATATCTCCCAGCATCGCAAACGAGGCCGTCACGCCGCCGGTCGTCGGGTCGGTCAGCACCGTAATAAACGGTAGCCCGGCTTCCTTCACCATCATGGCGGCGATGGTGGTGCGCGGCATCTGCATCAGGCTGATCGCACCCTCCTGCATCCGCGCCCCGCCGGAGGCGGCATAAACAATTAGTGGTGCCGCCTGCAGCACCGCCAGTTTGGCCGCCGCGACCAGACCTTCACCGACGGCAGCGCCCATTGAGCCGGCCATAAAGTCAAAATCCATCGCCGCCACCACCGCCTTGTGGCCGCTGATGGTGCCGTGCGCCACCAGCAGCGCATCCTCATGCTTGGTGGTCTCCCGCGCCTCGCGCAGCCGGTCCACGTATTTTTTCTGGTCACGGAATTTCAGCGGGTCGGCTACCACTCTCGGCAGATCAATGCGCGTATAGCTGCCCTCATCGAACGTCCAGTCCAGCCGGTCAGCCGCACTGGCCCGCATATGGTGGCCGCAATGCGGGCAAACTTTTTTGCCGGCCTCCAATTCGCGGTGAAAAATCATCTGCTGGCACTTCGGGCATTGGTGCCACAGATTATCCGGCACCTCCTTGCGGCCAAGCAGGGTGCGGATTTTCGGGCGGACAAATTCTGAGATCCAATTCATACCCCTGAAATTACTCGTTTCACGCGGTTAAGGGAAGCGACCGCCCAGGCCCCCGCCTCGGCTACCACCGGGTCAGGCTCGCCAGCCAGGGTTTGTGCCACTGGCAACAGGCTGGCAGCCCCGCTATTGCCAATGGCGATGGCGACATTG
>NCFD01000252.1 GCA_002281005.1 Acidocella sp. 35-58-6
TCAGGACGGCGAGAGCCACAAAACCCGCCAACAATCCAGCAACCAAGGCAATGCCAGCCACCCCGGCGAGGCCGGCTGCGAGTAAAAAAGCGGCGGGCGTGAATATTTTATGCCCGGCGAGCCGCGCCCATTCGGTGCCAAGCCCGATCAGCGCCACGATGATAAGTGCACTCCAAGCCAGCCCGCCAAACCACAAAGCCAGCAGGGCGATTGGGCCAAGCACTGCTGCCGAGGCCAGACGGACGCCAAAATCCGACCAGCGGCCATTACCGGCCTGTTTCACCGGCTCACTCAGGGCGTGCGCCAAAACGCCGCTCCCGCCGGGCGAATTCGGCTAAAGCCATGGTAAAATCGGCCCCCTCAAAATCCGGCCATAGAACATCAGTGAAATAGAGCTCAGCGTAGGCGGTTTGCCACAGCAGAAAATTTGAAATTCGCTCCTCGCCGCTGGTGCGGATCAGCAAATCGGGGTCTGGAATGCCATCGGTCGCCAATAGTGAGGCGAATTTTTCCTCCGTGAGTTGGTCCGGGGCCAGCCCCGCCGCCAAGGCCCGCCGAGCGGCGTCCACAATATCCGCCCGGCCGCCGTAAGATAACGCCATCACCAGGGTAAGTTTGGCGTTATGTTCGGTTTTAGCTTCGGCCGCAGCCAATTCAGCCGCCAGATTAGGACCAAAGCGGTCGCGCTCTCCGATCACCACCAAGCGGACCCCGCTTTCGTGCAACTCATTGAGCTCATTACGTAAATAATATCGCAATAAACCTGTGAGGTCGGTAACTTCCTCCGCCGGGCGTTGCCAGTTTTCAGATGAAAAGGCGAATAGAGTGAGGTACTGCACCCCCTGCCCGATCGCCGCCTCGATGGTCCGGCGCACCGCCTTGGTGCCTTCCCGGTGCCCGATGGCGCGCGGGAGACTGCGAGCGGCAGCCCAGCGGCCATTGCCATCCATGATGATGGCGACGTGGCGTGGAATCACGGGAGAACAACTATCGGCCATTATACTTGGCGGATGTCCTTTTCTTTCTCGGCCAGGCTTTCATCGAGCCGCTTGATGTAACCGTCGGTCAGCTTTTGCACCTGCTCCGACCAATCGCGCTCGTCATCTTCGCTGATCTCATGCTTTTTCTCGAGCGCCTTGATTTGCTCCATGCCGTCACGCCGCACGCCGCGTACCGCGATACGGGCATTTTCGGCGTATTTGGCGGCGGTTTTGGCAAGCTCGTTGCGGCGTTCTTCGGTCAGCATCGGCAGCGGCACACGCACGATTTGGCCGTCCGGCTGCGGGTTGAGGCCGAGGCCGCAATCGCGAATGGCGGCCACCACCGCATTCACCATCGAGCGGTCCCACACCTGCACGGTGATCATGCGCGATTCCGGCACCGCTACCGTTGCGACCTGATTGATCGGCATCATCTGGCCATAGGCTTCCACCTTCACCGGGTCGAGCAAGGCCGGGCTGGCGCGGCCGGTGCGCAGGCCGCCGAATTCGCGCTTCAATGCGTCCAGCGCGCCATCCATGCGGCGGGTTAAATCCTGTTTTAAGGCAGAAATATCGGCAGGCATTGTTAGGTTCCTCTTATCTTCCGGGTTCAACGATCCGGGTAAACAGCCCCTCACCCCGCATTACGGCGGCAAAAGCGCCCGGAGCGTGAATGTTGAATACAATGATTGGCAAATGATTTTCCCGCGCCAGACTGATCGCGGCGGCATCCATCACGTTCAAATCACGCGCCAGCACGTCGAGATAGGTGAGTTCCTGAAACCGCTTGGCGTCCGCCACCTTGCGGGGGTCGGCGGAATACACGCCGTCCACCTGAGTGCCCTTCAACAGCGCATCGCAATGCATCTCGGCGGCCCGCAAGGCGGCGGCTGTGTCGGTGGTGAAAAACGGGTTGCCGGTACCGGCAGCGAACACGACTACCCGGCCCTTTTCCATGTGCCGCTCGGCACGCCTGCGAATATAAGGCTCACATACTGAGGCCATGGGGATCGCAGATTGCACGCGGGTCGGGATTTCGAGCTTCTCCAACGCCGACTGCACCGCGATGGCATTCATCACGGTGGCCAGCATGCCAATGAAATCCGCCTGTGAGCGGTCCATGCCGCCGGCAGCACCTGAGATACCCCGGAAAATATTGCCGCCACCGATCACCAGGCATACTTGCACGCCCATTTTCACGACATCACGCACATCGGCCGCAATAGCGTTAACGGTTTCGGTGTCCAGTCCGTAGTCACGCTTGCCCATCAGGGCCTCGCCGGAGACTTTCAACAGCACGCGCTTGTATTTGGGAATCGTGGTCATGATAGTTCCATACAGGAAGGGCGGCACAAGCTAAACGCCTGAACCGCCCCTCACAAGAGTTTCACCCTGCGGAATTAGACTCCGGCAGCAGCCGCCACTTCCGCCGCGAAATCAGAGGCTTCCTTCTCGATGCCCTCACCGAGATGGAACCGCACGAAGCGCTCAATTTTGGCTCCAGCCTTCTCGACCACGGCCTTGACCTTGCTTTCGCCGTCAATCACCCAGGTTTGCTCGAGCAGCACCACGTCTTCGTAATATTTCGCGATCCGGCCGGTCATCATCTTCTCGATGATGGCTTCCGGCTTGCCCGAAGCCCGCGCCTGCTCAGACAGTACAGCCTTCTCACGCTCCAGTGCCGCCGGATCAACCTCGGCGATGCTCAGCGCATCCGGACGGGTGGCAGCCACATGCATACCGATCTGACGGCCCAAGGATTCGATGGCTTCGTTGGCATTGCCCGAGAGGCCCACCAGCACGCCAATTTTACCAAGACCCGGCTTCAACGCGCCGTGCACGTAACCAGCGACAACGCCTCCGGGGATGTTGATCACGGCAACCCGGC
>NCFD01000253.1 GCA_002281005.1 Acidocella sp. 35-58-6
AAGCGGCCTCTGCCACACCAAAGCCAAGCAGAATGAGGGTACCGGGGCGGTCTTCAACGTCCAACCGGTCAAACCGGCGGGCAGCTTGTTCGGTGAAGCTGGCGAGCGGCCAAAGACCTGTATCGGGGCAGAGGGGCCGGACAGCGGCGTTGAGCGGTATCGTTGGGAACAATGTATGATCAGGGCCATCAAGGTTGATCAAAAGGCCGCAGATACCCGCAGCCGTAAAATAGCGGCTGGCACGCGGCGCCAGAGCCAAGCGGTACAAGGCGGTGGTGTGATCAGCGTGCCGGATGGTGAGTCTGCCATGCCAAGCGGCGCAACCGCCGGCGAGGTTAGCAAAAATGCCGGCTAACCGGCCACCTGACAGGTTAAACAGCGAATCGGCGGTCGTACCGAGCAAGTTCCGGGCATGGAAGCCCAGAATTTGTTCATCGCCAAAGGCCGTGAAATGGCCGCGAATGTCGGTCTCGAACGCAGCTTCGGCCAGACCGGCGGCAACCGCCAGCCACGGCGAAGGCGCAAAGCCGCGTTTTGTGACGGGGCGCAGAGCGCGGATTGGGGTTGCCATGCGCGAAGCTGTATGACGGATAGGTAAAGACGCGGTTACGTATAGCGGCACCAGTTATTTGACAGGCCGGGTGGGGCTTGAGCATGGTCCGGCGCATTTGACGAAACAGCCTCGAGGATAGGTTTATGAACAGCATCACCGCGCATTCGCCCCTGCAAACTGCTATTGAAGCCGCCTGGGAGCGGCGCGCGGCGCTGAGCCCGGCCACCAAGGGAGCCGACCGCGATGCCGTGGAGGCGGCTTTGGAAATGTTGGATGCCGGGACCGCCCGGGTGGCCGAGCCTGGGCCAGAGGGCTGGCAGGTGCATCAATGGCTGAAGCAGGCGGTGCTATTGTCGTTCCGGCTGTATGCCAACGCGCCGCTGGGAGGCTCCCTGCCCGCTTACGACAAAGTGGCGCTGAAATTCGCCGGCTGGGATGATGCCCGCTTTGCCGCCGCCGGCGTGCGGGCGGTGCCGGGGGCAGTAGTGCGGCGCTCGGCTTTTATCGCACCGGGTGTGGTGCTGATGCCGTGCTTTGTGAATGTGGGTGCTCGGGTGGGCGAAGGCACCATGATCGATACCTGGTCCACCGTTGGCTCCTGCGCTCAGGTGGGCAAAAACTGTCATATCAGCGGCGGTGTTGGGCTCGGCGGCGTGCTGGAGCCGTTGCAGGCAAACCCCGTGGTGATTGAGGATGACTGCTTTATCGGCGCACGCTCAGAGGTGGCCGAGGGCGTAATTGTGGAGCGTGGCGCGGTGCTCTCGATGGGGGTGTTCCTGGGCGCTTCCACCAAAATTATCGACCGTGAGACCGGTGAGATTATTTTTGGCCGGGTGCCTGCTTATTCCGTGGTGGTGCCAGGCAGTTTACCAGGTAAAGCCTTGCCAGACGGCACGCCGGGGCCGAGCCTGAATTGCGCGGTGATTGTGAAACGGGTGGATGCGCAGACCCGAAGCAAGACCTCGATCAATGATTTGCTCCGCGCATGATTGATCCGCTGCCACTGGCGCAGGCGTTGTTGCAGTGTCCTTCCGTGACGCCGCAGGATGCCGGGGCACAGGACTTGCTGGCAGCGGCGTTGCAAGCCTACGGGTTCAGCGTGACGCGGCTGAAATTTGGCGCGATTGAAAATCTCTATGCCGAACGCGGAACGATGGGGCAGCGCCTGTGTTTTGCTGGGCATACCGATGTGGTGCCACCGGGCAATGGCGCGTGGCGGCATGATCCATTTGGCGGCGTTGTTGAAAACGGCGTGCTGTACGGGCGTGGCGCGTGTGACATGAAGGGCGCGGTGGCGGCCTTTGTGACGGCGGCAGCGCAGGCCGACCAGCGCCAGCGGCTCTCATTGCTCGTCACCGGCGATGAAGAAGGCGATGCGGTGGATGGCACAAAACGGGTTCTGGACTGGATGCAGGCCCACGGAAAAATTCCGGATTTTTGCATCGTTGGCGAGCCAACCTGCAAAGTTAAGCTCGGCGATGTGGTAAAAATTGGCCGGCGCGGCAGTTTGAATGCCCGTATCACGTTGACAGGCCGGCAGGGCCACGCAGCGTACCCGCATTTGGCCGATAACCCGATCCATAAATTGCTCCCGGCGCTGGCCGCGCTGGTGGCGCACCGGCTGGATGCAGGCACTGAATGGTTTGAGCCGTCGTCATTGCAGATCACCAGCGTGGATGTGGGCAATGCCGCGAGCAATGTGATCCCGGCCCAGATAACCGCGAAGTTGAATATCCGCTTCAATGATTTGCACACTGAAGCCAGCCTGAGCGATTTTTTNNNCGAGACGCTGGCGTTGTATGCAGCGGCGGCAGATTTACAAATTCATTGCTCTGGTGAGGCGTTTTTGACAGCCCTCGGACCCGCCGTTGAGCAGTTGGTTGCTGCGATCACGAATGCGGCGGGTGTTACGCCAAAGTTGGATACCGGCGGCGGCACCTCCGATGCGCGGTTCATTGCACAATATTGTCCGGTGGCGGAGTTTGGGCTGGTGGGGACGAGTATGCATCAGGTGGATGAATGCGTACCCGTGACCGAGCTGCGGCGCTTAAGCGATATTTATTTAGCTATTATTGAAAGTTTTGCTGCGTGACATCAGGCACCAAGGTTCTGCGTGGCTTATTTCTACTGGCGCGCGGGCGGGCGGCGGGGATGGCGGATTTTGCAAATACCAGCAATAGCCTGACCGCCTCGATGGCGCCGCTGATTGCATTTCCGTTGGTGGGCGCATTACTTTTGCTCATGAAGGGGGATGTTACCGATGCCCTTATTTCATTCACCGCGCAGCTTTGTGTAGCGCTGGCACCGTCGTTGATCACCTATGAATTTGCCCGCGGCTGGGGCCGCGAGGATGTTTGGCTGCGAACCGCCAGCGCGTTGAACTGGTCGTTCTGGATCGTACTGCCGTTGCTGATGCTGGCAGCGATGCTCGGCGCGATGCTAGTGACGCTGGGCGTTCAGAATAACATTGCCGAAGCGATTATGATTGCGGTGATGGGCGCCTATATTATGTGGCTGCACTGGTTCATCGTCCGCACCGGCCTCAGTATCGGCGTGTGGCAGGCCATATTGCTGGTGGTTATTACGAATATCGTAATCGGTTTACTCGCACTCGGGCCAGATTTGATCGACATGGCGATGGGCGGAAAAATGACCGCCTTCCTGCCCGGCTGATTACTCTGCCATTGCCGACGCATCGGAGCGCGTGGCACCGACACGGGCAGCCAATGAAGCGGCCATGAACGGGTCGAGATTACCATCAAGCACGGCTGCCGGGTTGCCGGTTTCGTGCCCGGTGCGCAAATCCTTCACCAGCTGATACGGCGCTAGCACATACGAGCGAATTTGGTGGCCCCAGCCGATGTCAGTTTTAGCGGCTTCAATGCTGGCTGATGCTGCCTCGCGCTTTTGCAATTCCATCTCATACATCCTGGCCTTCAGCATGTTCATGGCGGTGGCGCGGTTGCGATGCTGGCTGCGGTCGGTCTGGCAGGCGACGATAATGCCGGTGGGCACATGGGTGATGCGGATGGCGGATTCGGTCTTGTTCACGTGCTGGCCGCCAGCCCCCGAGGCGCGGAACGTGTCAACCTTCAAATCCGCCGGATTGATGTCGATTTCGATGGTGTCATCGACCACCGGGTACACCCACACCGAGGAGAAGCTGGTATGGCGGCGGGCGGCGGAGTCGAACGGCGAAATCCGCACCAGACGATGCACGCCAGATTCGGTTTTCAGCCAGCCATAGGCATTGGCACCGGTAATCTGCATGGTGATGGATTTAATCCCGGCCTGTTCACCTTCGGACTGGTCGAGAATTTCCACTTTGAATTTGCGGGCCTCAGCCCAGCGCATATACATGCGGGCCAGCATCTGCGCCCAGTCCTGTGCTTCGGTCCCACCGGAGCCGGCATTGATTTCCATAAAGGCATCGCGGCCATCAGCCTCACCGGAGAGCAGGCTCTCGATTTCGCGGCGTTTGGCTTCCTCGGCCAAAGCCGTGAGCGACACGATGGCATCTTTTACCATGCCTTCATCACCTTCAGCTTCAGCCATTTCGATGAGTTCGAGCGCGTCCTTGGTGTCGCGTTCCAGTGCGCGCACGCCTTCAATCAAGCCAGCAATCCGACCGCGTTCGCGCATCATTTCCTGGGCAGCGGCGGCGTCATTCCAGAGGCTTGGATCTTCGGCGCGAGAATCTAGTTCCGCCAGGCGGATAACAGCGGCATCCCAGTCAAAGATGCCTCCGCAGCAAAGCTACCGATTGGGAGATTTGTTCATTGAGTTGGTCTGATTCGGCTGACATATCGATAATCCTTCAATGAGCATTATACGAGATGTGACAGTGGAAGGCCAGACGGAGATAGGGGGGGCAACTTTGCGGGGTCGTTGGCATCCCATAGGGCCCGCCAGTTAAACACCGGCGGCAATAAATCCGGGGTTTGGAAATGCCCGGCCAGTGCCGGCAGCGGGGCAAAACAGGGCACATGATTGAATAATAAATTGGTGGTGCGTTTTTCCGAGCCGAGGTGGCGTTTTTTTCTGTTGCCGACAAACTTAGTGTTTTCAAAAAACCGCCAGTATTTTTGCACGGCATGAGCGTGCGTGAACAGCACATGGGTGGCGTGGCTGCACGAGCGCCAGTGCCGGTACGGGCTGACCACAAGATACGACGGGTATTGACAGTCACCATATAGTAGTTCGTGCTCCTGGGGTGCCAGCACCACGTGACGGCCCGTTAATGAAAATAACTGCTGATAAAATTTTACCATCTCGAAAATGGCGCGTTCATCATGCAAGTAATCATCCTCGCAAAAATAATATAATGCGTTGTCATCAGCAGCATAACCGAATTGTTCATGCAACGAAGCTCCGGGGCCGCGCACCGCTGGTGTATGAAACCGCCACGGGCAAGCCAGGCGCTGGGCCAGAGTTTTGATGGGGTTGATCAATGAATCTTCTGAGTGATCATCGATGATCATCACTTCAATGGCAAGTGCCGTCTATAGCAGCGCGGATGAAGGCAAGGAAGCCATCGACATTTACCGCCAGGCCCAGGCAAATGGCGCAGTAGCCGTTGCCGGGCCACTGACACGATC